>DALYUA010000065.1:0-10916 GCA_031993245.1 Buttiauxella sp.
CGTCGCCGCCGTAGCATTTTGCCAGAACGTTTTTACGCAGTTGTTTAACGGTAGAACGGGCGATGATATGCGCGCCGATTGCCGCCTGAATCGCAATATCAAATTGCTGACGTGGGATCAGTTCCTGCATTTTTTCAACCAGCTGACGGCCACGGAACTGTGAGTTACCGCGGTGGGTGATCAATGCCAGGGCATCGACACGCTCGCCGTTAATCAGTACATCAACGCGCACCATGTCTGAGGCCTGGAAGCGTTTGAAGTTGTAATCCAGTGAAGCATAGCCGCGGGACGTTGATTTCAGGCGATCGAAGAAATCGAGCACCACTTCCGCCATCGGGATCTCATAGGTCAGCGCAACCTGGTTACCGTGGTAAACCATATTGGTCTGTACGCCACGCTTCTCGATACAGAGCGTGATGACGCTGCCCAGATACTCCTGTGGCATCAGCATATGGCATTCAGCGATCGGCTCACGCAGTTCGGCGATGTTGTTCAGCGCTGGCAGCTTGGAAGGGCTATCAACATAAATTGTCTCGCCACCGGTGGTTTCGACTTCATAAACTACCGTCGGGGCGGTGGTAATCAGATCGAGATCGTATTCACGCTCAAGGCGTTCCTGAATGATTTCCATGTGCAGCAGGCCGAGGAAGCCGCAGCGGAAGCCGAAGCCCAGCGCCGTTGAACTTTCCGGCTCATAGAACAGGGAAGCATCGTTCAGGCTCAGTTTACCCAGCGCATCACGGAAGTTTTCATAATCGTCAGAGCTGACCGGGAACAGGCCAGCATAAACCTGCGGCTTCACTTTCTTAAAGCCCGGCAGCGCTTTTTCCGCCGGGTTACGGGACAGGGTCAGGGTATCGCCAACCGGCGCGCCCAGGATGTCTTTGATCGCACAGACCAGCCAGCCTACTTCACCGCAACCCAGTACGTCACGATCGATACGTTTTGGCGTAAAGATGCCCAAACGGTCGGCGTTATAAACCTGGCCGGTACTCATGACCTTGATTTTATCGCCTTTTCTCATGGTACCGTTTTTAATACGCACCAGTGAGACGACACCAAGATAATTATCAAACCAGGAGTCGATGATCAGCGCCTGCAATGGCGCATCGGGATCGCCTTCCGGACCCGGAATATCACGTACCAGACGCTCAAGAACATCCGTAACGCCTAATCCAGTTTTCGCCGAGCAGCGCACGGCATCAGCCGCATCTATACCGACGATATCTTCAATTTCCTGCGCAGCACGGTCAGGATCGGCGGCCGGCAGGTCAATTTTGTTCAGTACCGGCACCACTTCCAGATCCATTTCCATCGCGGTGTAGCAGTTTGCCAGCGTCTGAGCTTCTACGCCCTGCCCGGCATCCACTACCAGTAACGCGCCTTCGCAGGCTGCCAAAGATCGGGAGACTTCATAAGAGAAGTCGACGTGACCGGGGGTATCGATGAAATTCAGGTGGTAGGTTTCGCCATCGCTTGCTTTGTAATCGAGCGTAACGCTCTGCGCTTTGATGGTAATGCCGCGTTCACGTTCCAGGTCCATGGAATCCAGCACCTGGGCTGCCATTTCGCGATCGGAGAGGCCGCCGCAAATCTGGATGATACGGTCAGACAGCGTCGATTTACCGTGGTCGATGTGGGCAATAATAGAAAAGTTACGTATGTTCTTCATAGTTAGAGGTTTTTATGCCTTACAAATGCCTGAGAGCTCGGCGCTTCGCGCTGTACGGAGCATGATGTCAATGGCTGTCTTCTGCCTGAAACGCCGCATTCTACACTACAACGAGAAAGCGAGGAAACTGCTCATCCTGCAAGCTTAGCTGAGGGAAGAAAAGAGGCCGGGCAGAAGTGTTGCATTGAATAGCGGCCAGCAGAATTTTACCGGCCATCTACGGAAGTGATTGTCTCGACGCGCAGCGCATCCGGAGGCAACGCAACGCTCAGGATAACGGGCTGCCAGTCTGCGCGATGGCTCAATTTTGCGGAAACTCCGCGGGCCAGAAGAAAGCCGCCCACGCCACCCAGCACCGCACCGCAAAATGCCGCGAGATCGGAGCCGAATAATCCCTGAAATAGCGCCGCTATAATAAACGGGCCCACCAGCGGAGACATATAAACCAGCAGCGCAGAACCAATCAGACTGCCTTCGGCAATCCCCAGCTCGACTTTCTGCCCTTCTACCAGCGGCTGTTCACTTGCAACGGACAGGAGATGGTGGTTTTGCGGCCCAAGCTTGTTGAGCAATCTACTGCCGCAGCCTGCGCGCGAGGCGCAGCTGTTGCATGACGCTTTCACGTCACAACGCAACAACGCCTCACCCTTTTCCCAGGAGACAACGGTCGCCCACTCTTTGATCATGGCGCAGTCCTGAATTTAATGCTGTCCGCAATACGTTTGGCTGTTTGCGGCGGTAATTCGCCCACGATGGTAATTTCTGTTTTATCACGCACGACAGAGCTGACGGTGCGGCGCCCGGTGCGCAGCAGTTGATCGCCACTGATATTACCCGCGCGGCTGATGTTCACAGAAAAGCTAAACAGGCCGTCTGAATAAAGGCGCGACTCAATAGGCACATCAACGGTAGGTAAAGGCCGACGGCCGCTGGAAACCTCGCTGAAACCTTGCGGCAGCCAGGTTGGCGCCCAGGCAAAGTTCGATTTTTCGCCGACCGGAACGGAAAGCAGTGGCGGCAGGCTTGCTTTGGCAAGATTTTGCATCATGCCACTTACCTGCTCATTCACCGTAAACGAAATCACGCGGAACTGCTCCAGCGTTTCGCCATCTCTGTCGAGTAAATCGACGCGGAGCGGTAATTTAGTTTCGGCATCCATCCAGACGATGTAACTGTAGCGCGTACCGTCACGAGCAACGACGCGGATCACTTCACAAAGCCTGTCGGCAATGCGCGTGCGGCCCACGGAGATAAAGTCGTAATAGGGCGTCAGGCGTTTGAAATCGGTATAGACGATAGATGGCAGGGAGTCGACGATATAATCCCCGTTCAGCGTGAACGGTTCCAGCCCAGGCTCAAAGTAGCTGATTTCGCTACCACGCTGGACAACTTCCCGACGAGGGCCATCCATTTGAAGTAATTGTGCGAGCGGTCGGTTATCCAGCCGTGCATGACGATAGCGTAAGGACTCTATCCCCTGCTTGTTGATACTGATAAACGCCAACTCATAATTGAGTGACTGACTCGCCTGGTTCATCTGCTGCAACAACGCCCCGGACGAAACGGTATCCGCCGAGGCGCTGGAGGTGAACAACAGGCTGCCTGCCACCAGAGACAGAGCACACCAAAGTTGCTTCATTACTGCGATTGAGTTCCTAAAGTTTGGTTTCCTGGCACTTGCACTGCAGCCTGCTGGGTTTGTGCCTGTTCAAACTGGAGTTGCTCGGCGTGTAAACGACGCTGCAATTCATAATCCTGCAGCATGGCGTTGATACGACGACGCTGTTCCTGTACCTGCTGCTGACCCGTGCTGGCGGTGCTGTCAGACGGTACGCCTAAGCTTACCGGGCTGGCTTTGCCCATCATTGGTAGCGTATTAAATACCGGTGCTTCCGACTGCGCGGGGTTATCTGACTGACCGTTATAGTGCTGCACCCCGACGATAACCACAAGCGATACGCATGCAGCCACCCCCATTTGGGTGAGCTGGCTGGCCCACGGACGCACCTTCTCCCAGAACGGCATTTTCTGCCATTGCTGCGGCTGAGGCTGTTGTTCCGGTATCAGTGACGTGACCTGACGCGCTGGTTCATTTTCGATTGCAGCCATTACATTAGCGGCGATGTCAAAATGAAGAATTTCACTGGTATCTCCACGCATGGTGTCGCGGATTAGGTGGTAGCTCTCCCAGCTTTGCTGCAAAGTTTTGTCTTTCGACAATGTGTTCAGCAGCTCGCTATCCAGAGTTTCCCCATCCATTAAAGCGGAAAGCTGTTCTTTCTGCATACCTAAATACCCTTCCAGTAACCCGCTATCGTCAACGCCTGATAAGCGGTTGAACTTTATTATCAATAGCTTCCCGCGCGCGGAAAATACGCGATCGCACTGTACCGACCGGGCAGTCCATGATGACGGCTATTTCTTCATAGCTCAAACCATCCAACTCCCGCAGCGTGATGGCCATGCGTAAATCTTCGGGGAGCGACTCAATAGTACGGAAAACTATTTGTCTCAGTTCTTCAGACAACATTAAATTCTCAGGGTTCGAAATTTCTTTCAGCGCGCTGCCACTTTCGAAATTTTCCGCATCTATTGCATCCACATCGCTGGACGGCGGACGCCTGCCCTGAGCAACCAAATAATTTTTCGCCGTGTTGACCGCAATACGGTACAACCACGTGTAAAACGCGCTATCGCCACGGAAAGAATCCAGCGCACGGTAGGCTTTTATAAAGGATTCCTGTACCACATCCGGGACATCCCCGGACGGGACATAACGGGAAACCAGGCTCGCCACCTTATGCTGATAACGAATTACCAGTAAATTGAAGGACTTCTGATCTCCTTTTTGGACCCGTTCGACAAGGACCTGATCCGTTAACTGCTCGCTCATCCGAGGTAATGTCTCCCCAAACCTAATTTCCACACGTAATCGAAAAACCACCCGAACTCTGTAATATGAGCAAGCTCAGGGTTTGAGTGCCCGGATGGGGCAAAGTTCCGTTACGCCTTTGTTTTTCTGTTCTGTTTCGCGAATTATCTTTTGTTGATTATAAGTTCGGCTACGCAAAACGGTTACGCTCTGTTTTTATGAAAACCCCTCACAGAGCACTACGCAGAGTATCGCACGAAAGGCGATTTTTCATCAGTAAATCTGTAACTAACGCTCGCTTTCGCACAAATTTTACATTATCTGACGCGTCACGCTTAAGAGAATATGGAAGGCCCCTTGTGTTTAGTTCATACAACAAATCTGGAAAAAAAGCGTGTTGCAGCCCACATCGGGTGCTATGCTGGCCCAACCTTTGTTTAGTAAATTAAACACAATGAACGCTTATTCCGAACTTGCCTGTGATGTACTGATCGTCGGTAGCGGAGCTGCCGGTCTCTCCCTCGCTTTACGGCTTGCCCAAAGCTGCAAAGTGATTGTTCTGAGTAAGGGCCCGGTTAACGAAGGCTCAACTTTTTATGCACAGGGCGGTATTGCTGCGGTATTCGATGAAACCGACAGCATCGGCTCGCATGTGGAAGATACGCTTATTGCAGGCGCAGGAATTTGTGACCGCGAAGCGGTGAAATTTGTCGCAAGCAATGCGCGTCATTGCGTGCAGTGGCTCATTGATCAGGGTGTACTGTTCGATACAGAAATTCAGGCTAATGGGTCGGAGAGCTATCATCTGACCCGCGAAGGCGGCCACAGCCATCGTCGCATCCTGCATGCAGCAGATGCTACCGGTAAAGAGGTGGAAACCACGCTGGTCGGTAAGGCGCTGAGCCATCCGAACATCCGCATAATTGAGCGCAGCAACGCTGTCGATCTGATTGTTTCTGACAAGATTGGTCTGCCGGGAACCCGCCGCGTAGTAGGCGCATGGGTCTGGAATCGTAATCGCGAGAAAGTGGAAACCTGCCGCGCAAAGGCCGTTGTGCTGGCTACCGGCGGTGCTTCCAAAGTTTATCAGTATACGACTAACCCGGATATTTCCTCCGGCGACGGTATTGCCATGGCCTGGCGCGCTGGTTGTCGCGTAGCGAATCTGGAGTTCAACCAGTTTCACCCGACCGCCCTCTTCCACCCGCAGGCGCGTAACTTCTTGCTGACAGAGGCGCTGCGTGGCGAAGGCGCTTATCTCAAACGTCCTGACGGCACACGCTTTATGCCCGATTTCGACGAGCGCGGCGAACTCGCTCCACGCGATATCGTCGCTCGCGCCATCGACCATGAGATGAAACGCCTCGGTGCAGATTGCATGTATCTTGATATCAGCCACAAGCCGGAAGAGTTCGTCCGCCACCATTTCCCGACCATTTATGAAAAACTGCTGGGGCTGGGAATTGATTTGACCAAAGAGCCGGTGCCCGTTGTCCCCGCTGCGCACTATACCTGCGGCGGCGTGATGATTGACGAGAATGGCCGCACGGATGTTGACGGGCTCTACGCTATCGGTGAAGTGACCTATACCGGCCTGCACGGCGCCAACCGTATGGCCTCGAACTCCCTGCTGGAGTGCCTGGTTTACGGCTGGTCAGCTGCGGAAGATATTATCAAGCGCATACCTTTCGCCCGTGAAACAAAATCCCTGCCGGACTGGGATGACAGCCGTGTAGACAACCCGGACGAGCAGGTGGTTATTCAGCATAACTGGCACGAGCTACGGTTATTTATGTGGGACTACGTGGGCATTGTGCGCACCACGCGCCGCCTGGAGCGTGCTTTGCGCCGCATCACCATGCTGCAGCAGGAAATTGACGAGTATTATGCAAACTTTCGGGTTTCCAATAACTTGCTTGAGCTGCGAAACCTTGTGCAGGTGGCAGAACTGATTGTGCGCTGCGCAATGATGCGTAAGGAAAGCCGCGGATTGCACTACACGCTAGATTATCCGGATCTTGCAGAACATTCGGGACCGAGCATCCTTTCTCCGCTTTACATAAACAAATAGAAATCCTGGGTCAGGCCGCAGTAACCTTCGGACCAGGTCTGGTCTGGCCCACGAATTACCAGGCGTTCGGTAAAATACTCACCGTCAGTTGGTGAGAGCGCAAGCATCACGCGATGAGGTAAACGGGTTTCATTATCTGCAACGTCCGTGCGATAGCGCACAAACCATCCCTGCGTTTTAGCCAGCTCTGTAAAGGCTGTCCCCGCCGTTTCAGGCATGATCACACAGAAAAATCCGTCTTCGGTAATTAACTGCGCCGCACTGCTCAGCAGGGCGCTATGATCAAGCGTTGTGGTGTAGCGAGCCTGCGCGCGTTCAGGAGAAGCACAGGCGCTTCCCTGCTCGAAGAAAGGCGGATTGCTGACGATAAGGGAATAGCGTTGTGTCGCCTGCTGCGCCCATTCGCGAATATCCGCACAATGCACGTTTATACGTGACGCCCAACGGCAGCCGCTAGCGTTTTCTGCCGCCTGTTCAGCCGCGATGGGATCGAGTTCCACGGCATCGATAGTGACATCATCAGACGTGCGTTGTGCAAGCATCAGCGCCAGCAAACCGCTTCCCGTACCGATGTCCAGCACGCTTTTGACATTGGCGACCGGAGCCCAGGCGCCGAGTAAAGTCCCATCAGTACCCACTTTCATCGCACAGCGATCGTGAGCGATAAAAAACTGCTTAAATGTGAACCCATCACGACGTAAATGCGCTTTCTGCCTGGACATCTTATTAACCCTGTAAAGAAACCGCAGTAGCATATGTGAAACTCGATGCCAGGAAAAGCATCACTTAGATACACTAACAGATGAAGATCGCAGCCATAACGTCTATAATCGGCGCCCCACATAGAGGTAGACCATGACTGTAAGCACTTTTTCCGAACTCGAACTAGACGAAAGCCTTTTGGACGCGCTCCAGGATAAGGGCTTTACTCGCCCGACAGCCATTCAGGCTGCCGCCATTCCTCCTGCGCTTGAGGGGCGTGATGTTCTTGGTTCCGCACCAACGGGTACCGGTAAAACGGCGGCCTATCTGCTGCCAGTGTTACAGCATTTGATCGACTTCCCGCGCAAGAAATCTGGCCCGCCGCGTATTTTGATCGTGACGCCAACCCGCGAGCTGGCGATGCAGGTGGCGGATCATGCCCGTGAGCTGGCGAAACATACGCATCTGGATATCGCCACTATCACCGGCGGCGTAGCTTACATGAACCACGCTGAAGTCTTCAGCGAGAATCAGGATATCGTGGTTGCCACCACCGGCCGCCTGCTGCAGTACATCAAAGAAGAGAACTTTGACTGCCGCGCGGTAGAAACGCTTATCCTGGATGAAGCCGACCGCATGCTGGATTTAGGTTTTGCGCAGGACATTGAAACCATTGCCGCCGAAACTCGCTGGCGTAAACAGACCATGCTTTTCTCAGCCACGCTCGAAGGCAATGCGGTTAAAGAATTCGCCGAGCGCCTGCTGGAAGATCCTGTTGAAGTTTCTGCGACATCATCCACTCGCGAACGCAAAAAAATCCACCAGTGGTATTACCGTGCGGATGATGTGGCGCATAAAACTGCGCTACTGGTGACTCTGCTTCAGCAACCTGAAACCACCCGCTCAATCGTGTTCGTTCGTAAGCGCGAGCGCGTGCATGAACTGGTTGCCTGGCTGCGTGAAGCTGGAATTAACACCTGCTATCTCGAAGGCGAAATGGTACAGATGAAGCGTACCGAAGCGATTAAACGTTTGACGGACGGGCGCGTTAACGTGCTGATTGCCACTGATGTTGCCGCTCGTGGCATCGATATCCCGGAAGTCAGCCACGTATTCAACTTTGATATGCCGCGTACAGCCGATACTTATTTACACCGTATCGGTCGTACCGGGCGTGCAGGCCTTAAGGGCACGGCAATTTCACTGGTTGAAGCTCACGATCATCTGCTGCTGGGTAAAATTACCCGCTACATGAATGAGCCGTTAAAATCACGGGTAATTGATGAGCTGCGCCCAACGACTCGCGCGCCAAGTGAAAAACTCACCGGCAAGCCGTCGAAAAAAGTGCTGGCGAAGCGCGAAGAGAAAAAGAAAGACGAGAAAGAAAAACCGCGTGTGAAAGTTCGTCATCGCGATAAGAAAAACGTCGGCAAGCGTCGTAAGCCGAGTGCGGCAAAAACTGACTCTGCGGAATAATTCATCAGCGACACAAAAAACCGTCTCCCGGGAGGCGGTTTTTTAATAAACCGAGCCTGAGATTTGGCCGTTATAGTCTGAAATTAAAGTGAACCAACAAAAAAGCCGACTCATCGCTGAGCCGGCTTTTGCACTCTTTAAGGTATTACAGGCTTTCAGTGAAAGTACGGGCTATCACGTCGCGCTGCTGTTCTGGAGTCAGAGAGTTAAAGCGCACGGCATAACCAGAAACACGAATAGTCAGCTGCGGGTATTTCTCCGGGTGCTCAACGGCGTCCTGCAGCGTTTCACGGCGCAGCACGTTCACGTTCAGGTGCTGGCCACCTTCCACGCGGACTTCAGGTTTCACTTCCATTGGAATTTCACGATATTCAAACTGACCTAGTTTGCTTACTGCAACCACTTCATCTTCTGAAAAGCCGGCTTTAGCACATACACAGCGTGCTTCACCTTTTTCGCAGTCGAGCAGCCAGAAAGAGTTCAGAAGTTCATCATTTGCCGCTTTTGTAATCTGGATACCAGTAATCATTTTATATCTCCCCGTGGGCTAGTTTTGCTGATTCTTTTGAGCCGTATTCTGGCTCATTGGTAAAACCTTTATTGCGCTGATGATCTATATAACAGCCCCACCGAAGGCGAACTTTGATTTAAGTCAATAAAATCCACATGCTAATTGTGGGTACATTTTCATTTATTTGTTTTACATCAACTTAGCTATAGCCCGTACAATTAAAAAATTTGTAAATATTCAACTTTTGTTATGCTGTTCGTTGCCCGGGACGATGTGGATTTTGCTATGAGGAAAGAAGCAGTTAAGCTATCAGTATAACGATTCGCAGGAGAGCGACATGACCACCTCACTCAAATGGCACGATGTGCTGGCCGAAGAGAAGCAGCAACCTTATTTCGTTAATACGCTTAGCACCGTGGCCGAAGAACGCGCAGCAGGTATTACTGTCTATCCACCGCAAAAAGATGTGTTCAACGCTTTTCGTTTTACGGAGCTTGGCGATGTAAAGGTGGTGATTCTTGGACAAGATCCCTATCACGGTCCGGGCCAGGCGCACGGTCTGGCTTTCTCAGTGCTTCCCGGCGTTGCTGTCCCCCCGTCGCTCGGCAATATATACAAAGAGCTGCAAAATAATTTTCCGGATTTTGTGCGGCCCGATCATGGGTATCTGGAAAGCTGGGCACGCCAGGGCGTAATGCTGCTTAATACGGTATTGACCGTGGAAGCTGGCAAGGCGCACTCGCACGCACGTCTGGGTTGGGAAACATTCACTGATAAAGTTATTGAGTTGATTAACCAGCATTGTGAAGGGGTGGTGTTTCTCCTGTGGGGATCGCACGCGCAGAAGAAAGGCAGCATTATCGATCGCAAACGCCATCATGTTTTGCAGGCGCCGCATCCTTCGCCGCTTTCCGCTCATCGTGGGTTCCTCGGCTGCGGACATTTTGCTAAAACCAATGAATATCTTATTGAACGCGGCCTCGCGCCGATAGACTGGTCGCCTAAGCTTCCGGATCGGTAAGCATAAAAAAAGCCAGCTTAGTAAAGCTGGCTTTTTATTACGAACCGGTAAGTCCGATTACGCTTTATTCTGACGCCACCACTCGGCGAGCAACACGCCGGTTGCCACAGAAACGTTCAGGCTCTCAACATTGCCGGTACCGTCGATGGCGATGCTCATATCTGCGTTTTCAAACGTGGCTTCCGTTACGCCTTCGCGTTCCTGGCCCAGCACCAGCACCATTTTCTTTGGCAGCTCAGCTTTAAATAGCGGAGTACCTTTGTGGCTGGATGTGGTCACAATGGCGTAACCCGCTTTACGGAATTGCTCCAGGCCAGCGGTAAAAGTATCACCGCTGATAGCCTGAACGTGCTCGGCACCGCCTTCTGCGGTACGTACCGCCGCACCGGATTCCAGCAGCGAAGCATCCTGCACCAGCAGGCCTTTCACGCCGAAATGCGCACAGCTACGCATAATACCGCCGAGGTTATGCGGGTTGCCGATATCTTCCAGCGCCAGAACACAATCGTCCTCACCTGCTTTAGACAACCAGCTCTGCACGCTAATCCCGCTGCGTTTTTTGATCAGGAAGCATACACCGCCGTGGTGCTC
>DALYUA010000066.1:0-10896 GCA_031993245.1 Buttiauxella sp.
GTGGCGTAGCCTGTAAAGAACGCCGGGTTATCATAGATGTTTTGTGTCATGGCAACTCCTGCATACACAGCCTTAATTAGCCCCTCTGGTGTAGGAGATCCTTCATCCTGAAGAAAACGGATCCCGGCATTGTCCTTACCAGGCGAAGAGAGCGGGCATCGGCTAATTATTTATCACCTCCTATACTTAATTCTCGGTTTTTAATCTTACCCGGGAGGTGGTGATGAGTACGGCTAACAAAGTGGTTATCGTAACGGCGTCGGATTCTGGTATCGGCAAAAAATGTGCGCTGATGCTGGCTGAGCAGGGCTATGACGTGGGGATCACCTGGCATTCAGATGAGAAGGGTGCTGAAGACACAGCGCGGGAGATTCGTGGGCTGGGGCGGCGGGCTGAAACTGTTCAGCTCGATTTAAGCAATTTACCTGACGGGGCGGCTGGCATCGACGAATTGATAAGCCGCTTCGGGAGAATTGATGCTCTGGTGAACAACGCTGGCGCAATGAGCAAAAACCCTTTCCTGGACGTTACGCTTGACGAATGGCGCAAGCTGTTTACCGTTGACGTAGACGGTGCGTTTTTGTGTTCTCAAAAAGTGGCGCACGCTATGGTTCAGCAGGGCAGCGGAGGGCGGATTGTGAATATTACCTCCGTTCACGAACATACGCCGCTGCCTGAAGCCTGTGCCTATACTGCCGCCAAACATGCGCTGGGCGGGCTGACCAAATCAATGGCGATGGAGCTGGTTCACCATAACATTCTGGTCAACGCCGTCGCACCCGGCGCTATCGCCACCCCGATGAACGACATGAAAGAGGGGGAGGGCAAACATACTGCACTGCCGACAGTCCCGCTTGGTCGATTTGGCGAGACGGAAGAGATAGCAAGCCTTGTTGCTTGGCTGTGTTCAGACAGCGCCAGCTACACCACCGGGCAGTCATTTATCGTTGACGGGGGTTTTATGTTAGCCAATCCCCAGTTCAAACCCAAAAGCTAATCCTGTCGTTTACCCTCGCGGCGTTTAAACCAGTAGCGGGCAAGCCAGACCAGGGCTATGACGATAATCAGCCAAATCCAGCGCTTAACGTACTGGTCGAGGTTATGCAGCCACGGGCTTATCACCTCGCCGCCTACATACCCCAGCGAGGTGAACAGGGTTGCCCAAATCAGCGCGCCCGCGATATTAAGCGGCAGAAATATTTTCGGCGGCAGATGGCTGGCGCCGATTAATAGCGGACCGATAATGCGAAAACCGTACATAAAGCGCGTGCCGATCACAAACAGATAAGGATGACGATTAATAAGCTTCTGAGCTTTGGCGATCTTCTTCTGATGTTTACTAAAGCGTGAAAGCAAAGAGTCGCCAAAGCGTCGTCCGGTCAGATACAGCAGTTGGTCGCCAATCATACCGCCCAGCGCCACGGAAATGACCACCAGAGAGAATTTCAGCAGTCCCTGATGCGCCGCTACCCCGCCGAGTAGCGTGATAGTTTCCCCTTCCGCCATGCTGCCCAGCACCAGCGCTGCATAGCCGTAATGTTCAATTAAGCTGTTGATATCCATCAGACTCGGATGTTCTCCTTATTGTTAACGACTTTAAAGCATACAACCCCACAGCTCGCGTGCAGCTAAACGGGGCAGATAAATTAGCGTGATTAAAAAACAAACTAAGGGTGTGCATTATAATTAGGGTGCTGCTTACACTTTGGATCTATATGACAGGAGGCCCTATGAACCATGTCTGGGGATTGCTATCCCATCCCAATCGTGAAATGCAGGAAATTAAGCGCGAGAACGAAACGGTCTCGCATCACTACACGCATCATGTTTTGCTTATGGCGGCCATCCCGGTTATTTGCGCCTTTATCGGCACCACGCAAATCGGCTGGAATTTTGGCGATGGCACCTTTGTTCAACTCTCAGTGCTTACTGGTTTAGTGCTTGGCGTGCTGTTTTATGCGCTGATGCTGGCAGGCGTGGCCGTAATGGGCCGCGTTATCTGGTGGATGGCAAGAAATTATCCGAAACGTCCGTCGCTTGCCCGGTGTATGGTGTTTGCCGGTTATGTGGCGACTCCCCTGTTCTTAAGCGGCGTGGTAGCGCTTTACCCGCTGGTCTGGCTTTGTGTTGTGGTAGGCGCTGCGGCGCTGCTTTATACGGGTTACCTGCTTTATGTTGGTATTCCTGAATTCCTGAATATTAATAAAGAGGAAGGCATGAGCTTCTCCAGTTCCACCCTCGCCATCGGCGTACTGGTGCTGGAAGTGCTGCTGGCCATGGCGGTCATCCTGTGGGGCTATGGATATCGCCTGTTTTGACATCAGGTTACTATTCTCCGGTAGCCGTTTCCCGAGGCGTCAGAGTATTATGCTGGCGCCTCACTTATTTCATTCATTATCTGAACGTGAGTGATGGCAAACATCATATTCCAGAATAATTACAGAAGCGTCACCATGCCGACAAAAATCCGTCTATCACTGCTCAGCCTTGCGCTGATGGTAACCGTGCCTCTGGCACCGCAGGCTCTTGCGAGCAAGACCGTAACGTCCGCCAGCAGCGGGCAAGAGATCGCTTCTGGCAGC
This sequence comes from Buttiauxella sp., assembly GCA_031993245.1. Lineage (GTDB taxonomy): Bacteria > Pseudomonadota > Gammaproteobacteria > Enterobacterales > Enterobacteriaceae > Dryocola. The sequence continues at coordinate 2,583 of DALYUA010000066.1, forward strand.
GCCATGATTGTCGATCTGCAAACCAATAAGGTTTTGTACTCCAGCCATCCGGATCTGGTGCGTCCGATCGCTTCCATCACCAAATTGATGACCGCCATGGTGGTGCTGGATGCGCATTTACCGATGGATGAGTTGCTGAGCGTGGATATCAGCCATACGCCGGAGATGAAAGGCGTCTACTCCCGTGTGCGCCTGAACAGTAAAATTAGCCGCAAAAATATGCTGCTGCTGGCGCTGATGTCTTCGGAAAACCGTGCTGCAGCAAGCCTCGCGCACCACTACCCCGGCGGTTACGATGCGTTTATCCGCGCGATGAATGCGAAGGCGAAGTCGCTTGGCATGAGCCACACCCGCTATGTGGAACCAACAGGTTTATCTATAGATAACGTTTCCACCGCGCGCGATCTCACCAAAATGCTGATCGCCTCGAAACAATATCCGCTGCTTGGCCAGTTGAGCACGACTAAAGAGGATATGGCGACCTTCAGCAACCCGCCGTATACGCTGCCGTTCCGTAACACTAATCATCTGGTGTATCGCAATAACTGGAATATTCAGCTAACAAAAACCGGCTTTACCAATAACGCCGGGCACTGCCTTGTGATGCGCACCGTCATTAACAATCGGCCGGTGTCGCTGGTAGTGCTGGATGCGTTCGGTAAATACACCCACTTCGCGGACGCTAACCGCCTGCGCAATTGGATGGAAACCGGGAAAATAACGCCTGTGCCGTCATCCGCCCTGAGCTATAAAAAGCAAAAAGCGGCGCAGATGGCGAGCAATGCTGCGGCGGGTAACACGCAGGAAGATTGAGTTATGGAGTGCAGCTCGGGTAAGCATTAGCGTCACCCGAAACAGCTCAGGGGGCGCTCCAGTCCCCTGAGTTAAGCGGGCGCTGCATAATTACCGTATCCCGCCAGTCGCCCAGCTTAAAGCCCACGCTGCGTAAGTTTCCGACGATTTCAAAGCCGAATTGTTTATGCAGGCGGCACGAACCGGTATTTTTTTCTCCGTCACCGATTACGGCAATCATTTGCCGCCACGGGCCTTCTTCGCAGCGGGTAATCAGCGCGCTCAGCAACTCGCTGCCGATCCCGCGCCCGGTCATGCTGGCATCAATGTAAACAGAATCTTCGATGGTAAAGCGATATGCGGGGCGAGGGCGATACACGGTGGCGTAGCAGTAACCCACTACGATCCCATCATAGTGCCCAACCAGCCACGGCAACCCCTGTTCATGAATGTGGTGTAACCGTTCTCGCATTTGAAATTCTGTCGGGGGCGTTTCTTCAAAAGAGCCGCGACCGTGGAGGACATGCCATTCATAAATGGCGGTAATAGCAGGAATATCGTCGAGCGTAGCTTCCCGAACATCTAGCCGCGCGACCGGTAATGTTTCGACCACTGACATTTTCGAACCTCTGCGCTGGAAGGCGGGTGGGAAAGAGAGTCCCCACCCTTATTGTTCGCTAATTTAGTCCTAAAAATGAACGAAAAATAGCCCCATTCCCACAGTTAGCGGCACGTTTTAGTGTTGATCATGATGATGTGTATGGCTGCAAACGCTCTCATCCCACCACTTATGCTTTGTAGTCTTGCCAATTCCAGGATTCATGCTGTTTGTAGGATCATTTGCCTTATAAAATCGTTTTAATGTTTCCGGCGCTTCGTATAAATGGCCGACGTTATGCTCTGCCGGATACTGCGCGCCACGTAAACGAAGCAATTCAAGCATTTGCTCTTTAAGCGCATGCGCGTCCACACCCTTTTTCACAATGTAATCCTGATGAAAGACATGGCACATAAAGTGGCCGTAATAGAGGCTGTGGCTAATCTGGCTGCTGATTTCCGGCGGCAGTTGTTCAAACCACTCCCGATCGTTACGGCGCAGCGCGATATCCAGCGCCAGAATATCTTCCACTTCATCCGCGTGTACCGCGTGATAGCGCACGGCGGCGCCCGCAGCGGCAAAGCGGTGCAGGAACGCTTTGGCGCCTTCTTCAGGCGTGCAGGCAAAGAATGCGCCTTCCGCCTGCTGGAAATAGCTCTCAAGCCAGGTGCGTGCTTCTTCAATGCCTTCCCCGGACATTTTCAGCAGCAGATGATGCTCATACTTATCACGCCAGGATTTCATCCGCGGCGGAAGGTGGCGCGGGAAAAGGGCGTTAAAGCGTTGTAATGCACGGTCGGTGAAGTGAGGTTTAATAAAGGGGACTTTCTCCAGCGCGGCGTCCACGCGGCCCTTCATGGTAAAGAAGAACGGCATTTTGTCGGTGCCGAGCTTGTCGATCATCATAAAGGTGTCTTTGCCATAGACCTCGGCGATGTCGTAGATATCGCGGTGCATGTATTCGCCCGCAACCGGCAGGCTCTTGAAATTCGCCAGAATGTGACGGCGGATTTCGGTCAGCACTTCAGGCTTATTGGTGCCGATATAAAACACTTCATTTTGCTTTTCAGCGACAAATGTATCGAGGCGCACGGCGAACACCGCAAGCTTGCCCGCACAGCCGGAAGCTTCAAACAGACGGCTTGGATCGGCATTAAAACGCGATGGCGTATCGGCATCAACATCACGTACGCGACCGGCATAATCGTGGTCTGAAGCCTGACGGTTATCATGCAGGATATCCTCAGGCTTAATTCGCTCATCGTCGAGTTTGCTAAGAATTTGCTCAGGCGTGGCGCCCAGTTCGATACCAAGATGGTTAACCAACGTCAGCTTACCCTGTTCATCGATGCGGGCGTAAAGGGCCATTTCGGTATAGGCCGGGCCGCGCTGCACCAGCGAACCGCCGGAGTTGTTGCAGATCCCGCCAATGACCGAAGCGCCGATACAGGAAGAACCAATAACTGAATGGGGTTCGCGTCCGAGAGGTTTAAGCGCTTTTTCAAGCTGATAAAGCGTGCTGCCGGGGAAAGCCAGCACCTGCTTGCCGTTATCCAGAAGCTGTAACTTGTCGAGGCGCAGGGTGCTGATGATGACGATATCACGGTCATAATCATTGCCGTTTGGCGTCGAGCCTTCGGTCAGACCGGTGTTGGCGGCCTGCATCAGAATAATTTTATCCGCGGCCACGCAGGCGCTTAGCACGCGCCACAGTTCGATAAGCGAGCCGGGAAATACCACCGCCAGCGCCTCGCCCTGGCCGGAGCGGAATCCTTTGCGGTAGCGCGCGGTTTTTGCCGCGTCTGTCAGAACGTGATGGCTGCCGAGCAGACGGTTCAATTCATTTATAAATAGTTGTTTATCAGACTGTGCAGATAAGGACATGATCCCACTCCTTGTGATGGCACAAAAATTCTCGTTTTCAATGATAGCCGTAAAACAGTTATCAATACTCTGAAATGTTCGAAAAATCAGCGTTTAACACCGGAGCCGCTCTTCTTACCCGCGTACCGATGTGGCAAACTGCTCTTCTTACCATAATCTGCTGCCCGCGCGGGCAGCTTGAGCAAGAGAGTAAATCCCATGAAATGGCTCTGTTCTGTAGGTATCGCGGTTAGCCTCGCACTGCAACCGGCGCTGGCTGAAGAGATGTTCGGCCCCCATCCGTTGACGCCGCAAGCGCGTGATGCGTTCGTCACTGATTTGCTGTCAAAAATGACCAATGACGAGAAAATCGGCCAGCTACGTTTGATAAGCGTCGGGCCGGATAATCCGAAAGAAGCCATTCGTGAGATGATCAAAAACGGGCAGGTTGGGGCGATTTTCAACACCGTAACCCGCCACGATATCCGCATCATGCAGGATCAGGTCATGGATCTCAGCCGCCTGAAAATCCCGCTGTTCTTTGCCTACGATGTGGTGCACGGGCAACGTACCGTATTCCCAATCAGCCTTGGCCTGGCTTCCTCTTTTAATCTTGAAGCGGTGAAAACCGTTGGGCGCGTTTCAGCTTATGAAGCCGCGGACGATGGCCTGAATATGACCTGGGCGCCGATGGTGGACGTGTCCCGCGATCCGCGCTGGGGCCGGGTATCGGAAGGCTTCGGCGAGGATACTTATCTGACGTCGATTCTGGGCCGCACCATGGTTGAAGCGATGCAGGGCAAAAGTCCGGCGGATCGTTATTCGGTGATGACCAGCGTGAAACACTTCGCAGCCTATGGCGCAGTCGAAGGGGGTAAAGAATACAACACCGTGGATATGAGTCCACAGCGCCTGTTCAACGACTATATGCCTCCCTATAAAGCCGCGCTGGATGCGGGCAGCGGCGGGGTAATGGTGGCGCTGAACACCATCAACGGTACGCCAGCCTCCTCTAATAGCTGGCTGCTGAAAAACCTGCTGCGCGATGAATGGAACTTTAAAGGCATCACCATTTCCGATCACGGCGCGATCAAAGAGCTTATCAAACACGGCGTAGCAAGCGATCCGAAAGACGCGGTGCGCGTGGCGCTGAATTCCGGCATCAACATGAGTATGAGCGATGAGTTTTACAGCAAATACCTGCCGGAACTGGTGAAAAGCGGCGCGGTACCGCAGGCGGAACTGGATGACGCCACCCGTCACGTGCTGAATGTAAAATATGATATGGGGCTGTTTAACGATCCGTACAGCCACTTAGGGCCGAAGGAATCTGACCCGGAAGATACCAATGCCGAAAGCCGTCTGCATCGTAAAGAAGCTCGTGAGGTGGCCCGTGAAAGTCTGGTGCTGCTGAAAAACCGCCTGCAGACCCTGCCGCTGAAGAAGACAGGGACTATCGCGGTCATTGGCCCGCTGGCTGACAGCAAGCGTGACATGATGGGCAGCTGGTCTGCGGCAGGCGTTGCCGATCAGACCGTTACCGTATTGCAGGGCATCCAGAATGTGGCGGGCGCTACGGCGAAAATTGTTCATGTTAAAGGCGCGAACGTTACCGACCAGAAAGACATCGTCGATTTCCTGAACCAGTACGAACCGGCAGTGCAGGTAGATCCACGCTCGCCGCAGGAGATGATCGATGAGGCAGTAAACACGGCGAAAAGCGCAGACGTAGTGGTCGCCGTTGTCGGTGAAGCGCAGGGCATGGCTCATGAAGCATCAAGCCGTACCGATCTGGTGCTGCCGCAAAGCCAGCGTGACCTGATTGCCGCGCTGAAAGCGACCGGAAAACCGCTGGTGCTGGTGCTGATGAATGGTCGTCCGCTGGCGCTGGTGAAAGAAGACAGCCAGGCCGACGCGCTGCTTGAAGCCTGGTATGCCGGCACCGAAGGCGGGAATGCGATTGCCGACATATTGTTTGGCGATGCCAACCCGTCCGGTAAACTGCCGATGTCCTTCCCTCGCTCTGTTGGTCAAATCCCAACCTACTACAGCCATCTGAACACCGGACGCCCGTACAACCCGGAAAAGCCAAACAAGTACACTTCCCGCTACTTCGACGAAGCGAACGGCCCGCTTTATCCGTTTGGCTACGGACTGAGCTACACCACCTTCACCGTCTCTGATGTGAAAATGTCCGCACCATCCATGGCGCGCGACGGCAAAGTAGAAGCCGCCGTAGACGTGACAAACACCGGCGATCGCGAAGGCGAAACGGTAGTGCAGATGTACCTGCAGGATGTCACCGCGTCGATGAGCCGTCCTGTTAAGGAGCTGAAGGGCTTTAAGAAAGTGCTGCTCAAACCGGGCGAAACCCAGACCGTCAGCTTCCCGATTGATATAGAAGGGCTGAAATTCTGGAACGCTGAGATGAAATATGACGCCGAGCCCGGCAAATTTAACGTGTTTATTGGTCTCGATTCCGCTCGTGTTAAACGTGGCGAGTTTGAACTGAAGTAACCTTTTCTTTCAGGAGCCGGTATTCCGGCTCTTTTCTTATTCTTCCCCTTTCGTTTTACCAGGCTATTAAATCTCAGCTAAACTCTTGCTACCTCCTGATTTTTAAGCAAAGAACAACAACGAGGAAACACCATGAATTTATTAGCGCGTTGGGGCATGACAGGATTACTGATGCTGGCGGCGGGTGCTCAGGCGGCCGAGCCGGTAAAGGTCGGCTCCAAAATCGATACCGAAGGCTCTTTGCTGGGTAACATCATTTTGCAGGTGCTGGAAAGCCACGGCGTGAAAACCGTGAATAAAGTGCAGTTGGGAACTACGCCAGTGGTGCGCGGCGCCATCACCTCGGGCGAGCTGGATATTTATCCGGAATACACCGGCAACGGCGCGTTCTTCTTTAAAGATGATAACGATCCGGTGTGGAAAAACGCGCAAAAGGGTTATGACAAAGTGAAGCAGCTCGACGCTGAGAAGAATAAGCTTGTCTGGCTGACGCCTGCGCCTGCGAACAATACCTGGACCATTGCGGTGCGCAAAGATGTGGCGGAGAAAAACAAAATCGCTTCGCTTGACGATCTCAGCGCATACCTGAAAAAAGGCGGCGAGTTTAAGCTTGCGGCTTCCGCTGAATTTATCGAGCGCCCGGATGCGCTGCCTGCTTTTGAAAAGGCCTACGGCTTTAATCTCGATCAGAAGCAGTTGCTTTCCCTCGCGGGTGGCGATACGGCGGTAACCATCAAAGCGGCGGCTCAGCAAACCTCCGGCGTGAACGCCGCGATGGCTTACGGCACCGATGGTCCGGTGGCGGCGCTCGGCCTGCAGACGCTAAGCGATCCGAAAGGCGTGCAGCCGATATATGCGCCTGCCCCTGTCGTGCGTGAAGCGGTGCTCAAAGATTATCCGCAGCTGGATGAGTGGTTAAAACCTGTCTTTGCCTCTCTTGATGAGAAAACTCTGCAACAGCTGAACGCCAGTATTGCGGTGGAAGGGCTGGATGCCAAAAAAGTGGCGGCTGACTACCTTAAGCAGAAAGGCTTTGTGAAATAAGCGGTGGATAGCCGTCTGACAACGTAGGTCGGGCAGGCGAAACGCCGCCCGACAAAAACTAACAGGAAGTGAGTTTGTTTAAAATCCATAACCGCGTACTGCTGCTGCTGGTGCTTTTGCTGGCAGCGGCGGGCGGAGTTCTCCCTTTTATTAATCACGCCGCAAACCGGCTGGTATCGGGGGAACCCATGGTACTCAGCCAGTTACCTGACCATGCGCTTTTATTGCTCATTCTCCCCACGGTTGTTCTGGCCGGGTTAACCCTTGCTCCCACGCGTCGCCTCCCGCTGTTTCTGACGCTCTTTATCGCTGAGGCGATGTTTATCGCGGCGCTGGTGGTGATGGGCGAAACGGCAACCTGGTTTGCCCATGAAGGCAGCAGCGTTGCCCGCACGTCCCCGGGCAGCGGTCTCTGGCTGGGGCTGGCGCTCTGCCTGCTGATATGTGCCGACGCGATTAACCGTCTGACTCCGAAAGCGCTTTGGCGTCTGCTGCTTAATCTGCAAATCTGGATAGCGCCCGTTGCTTTGCTGCTGAGCGGGTTCTTCTCCGATCTCTCGTTACTCAAAGAATATGCCAACCGGCAGGATGTTTTCGATGATGCCTTGAGCCGCCATCTGCTGCTGTTGCTGGGAACGCTGGCTCCGGCGCTGCTGATTGGCGTACCGCTCGGCGTATTTTGCTACCAGCGGCCTTCCTGGCAATCCTCCGTTTTTTCCGTGCTTAACGTGATTCAGACCGTTCCCTCCGTGGCGCTTTTTGGCCTGCTGATTGCGCCGCTGGCAGGGCTTGCCAAATTATTGCCCTGGCTTGGCGCAATAGGCGTAAGCGGCATCGGGGTGACACCTGCATTAATCGCGCTGGTACTTTACGCGCTACTGCCGCTGGTTCGCGGCGTTGTCGCAGGTTTGCAGCAGGTTCCGCGTAATATTATCGAAAGCGCCGAAGGCATGGGAATGTCGCGGCGGCAGATATTCTGGCGCGCGGAAGTGCCGCTGGCGATGCCCGTTCTGTTGCGTAGCCTGCGCGTGGTTTGCATACAAACTATCGGAATGGCGGTCATTGCGGCGCTAATCGGCGCGGGGGGGTTTGGCGCGATCGTTTTCCAGGGATTACTGAGCAGCGCGCTGGATTTGGTGCTGCTGGGAGTGATCCCGGTGATTGCGCTGGCCGTCATGCTGGACGCGCTTTTTAAACTGCTAATCTCGTTACTTGAGGCGAAACAGCCATGATCGAATTTGACCATGTCAGTAAATACTTCCAGGGGGAAGCGGCGGTCAAAGATCTGTCGTTAACTATCCGGGAAGGGGAGTTCACGGTGCTGATTGGCACATCTGGCTCAGGAAAATCCACGACGCTAAAAATGATTAACCGGCTGGTGGAGCATGACGAAGGGCGGATCCGTTTCTCGGGTGAAGAGATTCGTAATTTTGATGCTAAAGCGTTGCGCCGCCGGATGGGATACGCGATCCAGTCTATAGGCCTGTTCCCTCACTGGAA
>DALYUA010000067.1:0-10799 GCA_031993245.1 Buttiauxella sp.
CAATCCGTCACAAACGTAGTGTTCTGGCGCTGCGTGTTTGGCGCGTTAACCTTATTTGCTTTCGGGCTTTATCAAGGAAACTGGCGCAGCCATTTGTCCCGCAAGATTATTTTTATTTCGGCACTGGGGGGCGTTGCGCTGGTACTAAACTGGCTGCTGCTGTTTGCGGCCTATTCCCGTATCTCAATCGGCCTGGCTACGGTGGTCTACAATACCCAGCCGTTAATGCTGGTTGGAATGGGCATTTTCATTCTGCAAGAACGGGTCAGTAAAGCAAAGTGGCTTTGGCTGGCCTTATCCTTCGCCGGCATGCTGTTGGTGCTCTCCAGCGGGCTGTCGCAAGGCTCGGATGCCGGATGGACAGGGGGAATAGCCATGGCGCTGGGCGCAGCATTTTTCTATGCCCTTACCGCCATCATTACCAGACAGCTTAAGGGCGTACCGCCGCAGCAAATCGCCCTGGTACAAGTCACCGTCGGCGTGGTGATGCTGCTGCCGCTGGCGGATTTTAGCCCGACGCTATCTCTTACCGGATGGAGCATCGTGCTGCTGCTTGGCGTGCTGCACACCGGCGTGATGTACCAGTTGCTGTATGGCGCAATTCAGAAACTGCCCACGGCCCTGACCGCTTCACTTTCTTTTATCTACCCGGTGGTGGCGGTGATTGTCGATCGCGTAGCTTTCGGCCACAGCATGAGTCTGTTTCAGTTTATCGGTGGGTTTATGATTTTGCTGGCGGCAGCCGGCATTAATATGGGCTGGGGTGAAAAAACACGGGTAAAAACAGCAAAGGCTTTGGGCTAGCCAGAATTGGGTGGGGGCCCTGCCAGCTACATCCCGGCACACACGTCACCTGCTGCGGCTGCTTCCTTCCGGATCTGACCGAGTTCACAAGTTAGTGTTGCGGGAGAACCAACAGAGCCCCCATTGAGAGCGACAGTTACCTGACGCGCTGGCGCATTATCCATGTTGCCCCAGGCAATTGCAAGCCGCAGGCGGTCAGGTGTTGGTTTCTTGCGCAACCGGTGTTTTTCTTGGCTCAGGGCACGGCGGCTATTATGCTTAGCAATGTCGTTTTGAGGATCAAGCTATGGATAATCACGATTCTTTCCCGCAACGGGTTTACCAGATTATTGCCGCTATCCCCCAGGGCTATGTCACAACCTATGGGGATATTGCTTCGCTTGCGGGCTCGCCGCGCGCGGCGCGTCAGGTTGGCGGCGTGCTTAAGCGCTTGCCGGAAGGCAGCAAGCTTCCCTGGCATCGCGTGGTCAATCGTCACGGCATCATTTCTCTTAAAGGGCCTGATTTACAACGTCAGCGTGAAGCGCTGCTGTCCGAGGGGGTTATGGTATCCGGGGATGGGCATATTGATATGCAGCATTACCGCTGGAACTACTAAAAAGCGCCTCCGCAGAGACGCTAAGAGTAACGACAAACACCCAAAAAGCGTGGCTTTCGGGGGGTTGGAACAAATCAGAAGAAAGAATCCTTTGCCTGCAACGTCTATTACCCTGTCAGTTTTTTTAGCGCCTCCGCTGAGGCGCTAAACATCAGAACGTGGTCGGTGCAGGAACCGCAGAAGAAGGATTCACCTGTGTCGGCGACGTCGACGGTACGGTTGTTACCGCACCACCGCCCGGCTGTACCGGAACCGCAGTTTGCTGGACAGGAACCAGAGTCAGATCCGCTTTCGTACCGCCCTGATTGATAACCGGCTGTACGGTATCGGTGATAAACACCAGTTTATCGTTCACCGTGATCGCAGCGCTCAGGATGATACGCGCGTTTGGCTGTATATCGGCCGGGTTAAACGGCAGCACAAAGCTGAATGGCGCCTGTTTACCTTCGGTGCGGGTTACCTTCTGCGCCAGCACCTTAGATGGGGCATCGGCAAGGGAAGCATCCGACAGCGTTACCGTCAGGACAGCATCCGGTGGCAGTGCAACTTTCTGACGGATCCAGGCCGTACCGGTTACCGATGGCTGTGCAATGACCGGCTGAGCCGTGGCTCCTGAGGTAGTTGCGGCTGGCGCTGGGGTTGGAATGTCGGCAGATTTCTTCGCGCATCCCGCAAGCGTAACCGCGACGGCTAAACCACTTAACACGTGCACAAGTTTCATTGATTTGTTCTCCTTATTATCAATGCACCAGTGGGCGCTGTGTCCCACAAGTAATGAGTGGTTAAAACATGTTTATCACGCTAAGTGTGGCACATGTCACTGAATTTTGCCTGGAACGGCCTTTGTTATCAGGTCGGGCCAGTGCTCGATTGATGCTAATAGCATGTTATAATCAGGCGACTAACGCGCGGGTTATCACTTTATTGAGGATGTTCTATGAGTCAGGCGCTCAGCAATTTATTGGCTTTGCTCAATCTGGAAAAGATTGAAGAAGGTTTGTTTCGGGGCCAGAGCGAGGACTTAGGTTTACGCCAGGTATTTGGTGGTCAGGTGGTCGGTCAGGCGCTATATGCCGCTAAAGAGACCGTGCCGGCGGAGCGCCTGGTGCACTCCTTCCACAGCTATTTCCTGCGTCCCGGTGATAGCCTGAAACCCATCGTTTATGACGTTGAAACGCTGCGCGACGGCAAAAGCTTTAGCGCTCGCCGCGTCGCCGCCGTACAGAATGGCAAGCCTATCTTCTACATGACCGCCTCTTTCCAGGCGCCGGAACCGGGCTTTGAGCATCAAAAAATCATGCCGCAGGCCCCTTCGCCTGACGGACTGATATCAGAAACGGATATTGCGCGTTCTGTCGAAAAATTCCTTCCGCCGTCGGTAAAAGAAAAATTCCTGTGCGAAAAGCCGCTGGAGATTCGCCCGGTAGAGTTCCATAACCCGCTCAAAGGGCATCAGGCAGAGCCAGCCCGCCAGACGTGGCTGCGCGCCAACGGCAAAATGCCGGACGACCTGCGGGTGCATCAGTATCTGCTGGGCTACGCTTCAGATTTTAATTTCCTGCCAACCGCTCTCCAGCCGCACGGCATTGGTTTTCTGGAGCCTGGGATACAGATAGCGACTATCGATCATTCCATGTGGTTCCACCGTCCGTTCGACATGAACGACTGGTTGCTCTATAGCGTTGAGAGCACATCGGCATCAAGCGCGCGTGGTTTTGTACGCGGTGAGTTTTATAACCAGGATGGCTTGCTGGTTGCATCGACGGTGCAGGAAGGGGTAATGCGTAAGCGGGGATAGTATTGATCCTCTCCCCTTTGGGGAGAGGGTAACTCTTTATGCGTTGTAAGCGTTCTCGCCGTGGCTGTTTACATCCAGCCCTTCGCGCTCCTGCTCCTCTGGTACACGCAGGCCAACGGTCAGGTCAGCGATCTTAAAGCCGATAAAGGCCACGACGCCGGACCATACGATAGTCACGCCAATGCTTTCGAGCTGTACCAGAACCTGATGGCCCATAGTCACGCCTTCTGCGTAGCCCACGCCACCCAATGAAGTCGCAGCAAAGATGCCGGTCATAATGCAGCCAACGATGCCGCAAACGCCGTGCACGCCGAACACATCGCACGGGTCATCAACGCGCAGCCATTTCTTCAGCAGCGTCACGCCCCACAAGCCAGCCAGACCCGCAGCGATACCGATAATCAGCGCGCCGCCTACGCCGACATATCCACAGGCCGGGGTGATCCCCACCAGACCTGCAATTGCACCGGAACAGGCACCAAGCAGCGATGGCTTACCACGCAGCGCCCACTCGCCAAAGATCCAACCCAGCACCGCGGCCGCCGTTGCCACCACCGTGTTCACGAAGGCCAGAGCGGCAATTTCGTTAGCAGAGCTTGCAGAGCCGGCGTTGAAACCGAACCAGCCAAAGTAGAGAATTGCGGTGCCCATGAAGACCATTGGCAGGTTATGCGGTTTGAAGGCTTCTTTGCCATAACCCACACGTTTACCTACCAGATAAGCTCCCACCAGGCCTGCAACAGCGGCGTTAATATGCACAACCGTGCCGCCTGCGAAGTCCATAGCGCCGTGTGTCCCCAGCAGACCGCCGCCCCACACCATGTGCGCGATCGGCACATAGGAAAGCGTCAGCCAGACCAGAACGAAAATTAGCACGGCGGAAAATTTAATACGTTCAGCCAGCGCACCAACAATCAGCCCCACGGTGATACAGGCGAAAGAGCCCTGGAACGCCACGTGAATATACTGATAGAAGGAGCCCATCAGCGCGGTCAGCTGGATATTCCTGAGCATCACCCAGTCGAAGTTACCGAAGAAGCTGCCGCCCGTACCAAAGGCCAGCGTATAGCCGTAAACCACCCACAGTACGCAAACCAGCGCGAAAGTTACCGAAACCTGCGTCAGCATTGAAAGCACGTTTTTGGAGCGAATCAGACCGCCGTAGAACAGCGCAAGCCCAGGGATTGTCATAAACAGCACCAACGCGGTGCAAATCATCATAAAGGCGTTGTCTGCTTTATCGGCAACGGCCGGAGCGGCCTGCGCCAGCGACGGCGCAAGTGCCAGGGCTACAACGCCTGATACGGAGGCTAATCTCTTCATTTTCTCTGTCCCTTTCACGATTGGGGAGGCTTACAGTGCAGCTTCGTCGGCTTCGCCGGTACGAATACGAATGACACGTTGCAGTTCGGCAACAAAAATTTTGCCGTCACCAATTTTGCCGGTGTAGGCCGCTTTGCTAATGACATCAACCACTTCATCGAGCTGTTCATCGGCAATAGCAACATCGATTTTCACTTTTGGCAGGAAATTGACGCTGTATTCCGCCCCGCGATACAACTCTGCATGGCCTTTCTGACGACCAAAGCCTTTTACCTCGGTTACGGTCAGTCCCTGAATGCCGACAGAAGACAACGCTTCACGAACGTCTTCGAGTTTGAACGGTTTGATTACCACGGTAACCAGCTTCATAGATTCCCCTCCAGTCAGAAATGGGTAATTGCTCTGCAATACTTTTGTTATAAAGCAAGCCGCGTGCCAGAAATGAAAACTCTGCTTTTTACGGCACCTTAATCAGCGGCGGCGGGAGATTATTCAGCAAGGGAAAAGAGAGGCGGGAATTAAGATTGTTCCTGGGAAGAAAAAACGCACTATGCTGGTGCACGGTGCGTTTCAATATTGCACCAACGGGGTTCTCTCCTGGCGTTGTGCAAATTTACTGCCTGATACTGGTGCATCAGGCGATAAGCGATTCCTCACGCGTGGCGGCGGCCAGCTCTTCACCAGCCAGTTGCAGCTGATACATCTGCCAGTAGCGCCCTTCCGAGGCCAGCAGTTCGCTGTGTGTGCCCCGCTCAACCGCCTGACCGCGATGCAACACCAGAATGGTGTCCGCGTCGGTAATGGTCGATAAGCGATGGGCGATTACCACAAGCGTTGTATGTTCTCGAATGGCCGCCAGCGCCTGCTGGATAGCCTGCTCGGTACCGGAGTCGATATTCGCGGTTGCTTCATCCAGAATGAGGATTTGCGGAGCATCAACCAGCACGCGAGCCAACGCCAGCAGCTGTTTTTGCCCAACGGACAAATTATTGCCCTGTTCGCCCAGGCGGGTGTGGATACCGTCCGCCATCGTGCGTGCAAGATCCGCCAGCTGCACCGTTTCCAGCGCCTGCCATACGGCTTCTTCGCTGATATCGCGCCCCAGGGTGACGTTGGCGAAGAATGAATCCGCCAGAACCACCGGATCCTGTTGCACCATGGCAACGCCGCGGCGCAGAGTATCGTGGCTGAGCGTAGCTAACGGGCGGCCATCAAGACGAATTTCGCCGCTGGTCAGCGGGTAATAGCCCATCAGCAGGTTAGCCAGCGTACTTTTACCGCTGCCCGTATGCCCCACCAGCGCCACAAAGCTACGCGAAGGCACATCCAGATTAATATCCTGCAGCACCAGACGATCGCCACGGTAGGCAAAAGAGAGGTTATCCACGCTGATATTGCCGCTTTCCAGTGGGCGAGTATCGTTGCCGTAATCCTGGCGTTTACCATCCATCAACTCAAAAACACGCTCCCCGGCAACGACCGCCTGCTGCAGCATCGACTGCTGAGTGGTCAGTTCGATAAGCGGCTCGTTGAGCCGACCAAGGTAGTTAATGAAGGCATACAGCACGCCCACTTCAATCGTGCCTACCGAGGTGAAGCCGAACAGCATCAGTAATCCGCAAAGCACCAGCGCAGAAAACAGGCTGAGCAACGGCCGCAGCAGAAAACCATCCAGCCGCAGGGTTTGCATACGCGCCAGATAGTGCGAACGGCTGGCTTCCCCCATGCGTTCGCCAAATCGCGCCTGCTGGCGAAACTGCTGGATAACACTCATGCCGTTGATGACTTCGTTGAAACCATCGTTAATGTCCGCCAGATAGCTGCGCACCCGGCGCACAATCGGCGTGCTGTAGCGCTGATAAATCACCATCACGATAAGCACAGCCGGGAAGATAGTGACGGCGACCAGCGCCATACGCCAGTCGAGGCTGAACATCGCCACCAGCATCGCGCCGATTAACGCCGCGCTGCGCAACACGGTAGCGACGACGGTGACGTAGAGATCGCGAATCACTTCCGTGTCGTTGGTAACACGGGAAATTAGCTGCCCCACGGGCTGCGTATCAAACGCGCTCAATGGCTGGCGAAGCGCCGCATCCATCACATCGGTACGCAGTTTTTGCACCACGCCAACGGCTGCCTGGTTGAACAGCAATGCCTGCCAGTAATGCAGCCCCGCAGCCGTAATGGAAAGCAGCAGATAAGCCGTGCCAAGCCCGGCCACCAGCGCAACCGGCAAGCGATTTTGCGACACCATGTTATCGATGAAATAGCTCACCAGCACCGGGCCGGTGACTTCCGCCGCCGCCGCGATCCACAGCATCGCTACCGCACCCGCCAGCGGTTTGCGCCACGGCGAACCGTAGGCCAGAAGACGTTTTATCGTCGGCCACTGCTTGTGGAGCTTACGCATTGGCTTCCTCCGTATCGACCGCTTCTGGCGCATCGTCCAGCGCAGCTTCCAGTTGCTGATAGCGGTACATGTCGCGATACCATCCGGGTTGTGAAACCAGCACCTCGTGGTTACCTCTCTGGGCCACGTGCCCGTGCTGCATTACCAGAATCTCGCTCGCTTCAGTCAGGGCCGACAGGCGGTGCGCGCTGATAATCACCGTGCGGTTCTCGCCCCACTGACGCAGGTTGTGGAGAATTTGATGTTCGGTACGCCCGTCTACCGCTGAAAGCGCATCGTCAAGAATAAGGATTTCCGCATCCAGCAAAAGCGCTCGGGCAATGGAGATACGCTGTTTCTGCCCGCCGGATAGCATTACGCCGCGCTCGCCCACTTCCGTTTCGTAGCCCTGCGGCAGGCGCAAAATATCTTCATGTACGCTTGCAAGACGCGCGACATGTTCAATTTCCTGCTGCGTGGCGTTCGGTTTACCCAGCGCGATGTTGCTCGCCACGGTATCGGAGAATAAGAACGGCGTCTGGTTCACAACCGCCAGCCGGCTGCGCCAGGCGTCGAGCTGCATCCGCGCCAGCGGGATATCGTGGAAGCGGATATCGCCCTGGTCGATGTCAAAATGGCGCTGGAGCAGGGATAAAATGGTGCTTTTCCCCGCACCGGTCGGGCCGCATAATCCAAGCATGCCGCCGGGTTTAAGCGTGAATGAAACGTTCTCAAGCGTCGGCTGCGTGGTTTGCGGGTAGTGGAAAGCACGAATGTTTGCCTGCACGGTGCCGCGCCCGGACGGCACTTCTTTCTCGCCGTCAGTTACCGAGGGCGCTTCCTCCAGCATGCTGCGAATACGGCTATAGGCGGCGCTGCCGCGTTCGACGATATTGAACATCCATGCCAGCGCCAGCATCGGCCAAATCATCAGCCCCAGGTACATGACGAAACTTGTAAGCTGCCCGAGCGTTAACGTGCCCTGCATCACCATCCAGCTTCCGCCGCCTATCGCCAGCAGGTTTGCTGTGCCGATTGCAATATAAATGGTTGGGTCAAAACGGGCATCCACCCGCGCCACGCGCATGTTTTTCGCCCCGGCGTCCTGCGCTTCGGAGGCAAATAACGCCGACTGTCTGTCCTCCAGGCCAAAAGCTTTGATCATACGAATGCTGGTTAAGCTTTCCTGGGTACGATCGTTAAGCGTTGAGAACGCGGCCTGAGCCAGTTTAAAACGCTGGTGTAGCTGGTCGCCGTAACGTTTGATCACCAACGCCATCACCGGCATAGGAAGCAGCGCCAGCAGCGTTAATTCCCAGCTAATCTGGGTCGACATAACAATCAGCACCGCGCAGCCCATCACCAGCGAGTCCACCAGCGTCAGCACGCCTTCGCCTGCGGCGAATACTACGCGGTCTACGTCATTCGTGGCTCGCGCCATTAAGTCGCCGGTACGATGGCGAAGATAAAATTCGGGATGCTGGCGGCTTAGCTGACGGTAGTAATCCTCACGCAATTCGACCGCGAGCTGGTAAGAGGCGCCAAACAACAGCACGCGCCACACGTAGCGCAGCGCATACACCACAACGGCAATTACAATCATCACGCCAAGCCACATCAGCACCTGTTGTCCTGACAGGCGATGTTCAGTGACGCCATCCACAATCACGCCCACCAGTTTTGGCGGCACAAGTTGCAGAATAGCGATGATGATAAGCAAGGCCACCGCCCCGAGATAGCGGCGCCATTCACGGGTGAAGTACCAGCTTAATTGAGCAAATAATCGCACGCGGTTTTATTCCTGATTCGCAGTCTGCCGACGAGGGCTTTAAAGAAGTGCCGAGGAGCGCTAAAACGCAGCGTGGTTAACCGCCTATCGGCAAAGCTGTAGTGTATTTTATCTGTTCCATGGCAAAACTCGAAGTGACATCGGTTAAACCAGGAATACCGTTGACCAGACGCTTATAAAAATCGTCGTAACGCTTCATGTCCGCCACCTGCACACGCATCAGGTAGTCATACTCGCCTGCCATACGCCAGAAGCCGAGAACTTCGGGCATCTCTTCCACTACGCTCACAAATTTGCAGTACCACTCGCTGCTGTGCTGCTGGGTTTTTATCAGCACAAAAGCCGTGAGGCCCAGGCCAAGTTTTTCGGGATCCAGCAAAGCGACTTTCGCGCGCACAATGCCTTCGTCTTCGAGTTTTTTCAGGCGCTTCCAGCAGGGCGTGGTGGTCAGATTAACGGCATCCGCCAGCGCCTGCAAAGAGAGGGTACAGTCTTCCTGCAGCAAGGATAGTAGCTTACGGTCAATTTTATCTATCATGACGTTCTTCTGGAGAAAATATTTCTCTAAGGAAAGCCTTATGAAGGCGAAATGGCAACTTTTTTATCCCTCTTTTGCTTTACGCTAAGCACAAATAGACAAACGGATCCCGACCATGACCAGCAGCTGGGTAAACCACGCCATTAGCGAAATTAACGCCGATTACCAACGTTCGGCAGACACGCACCTTATCCGCCTCGCCTTACCCGGTTTTCCCGGTATTCAACTGTATCTGAAAGATGAAAGCACCCATCCAACGGGCAGCCTGAAGCACCGTCTGGCGCGATCGCTTTTTCTCTATGGTTTGTGTAATGGCTGGATCAAAGAGGGCACCACCATTATCGAGGCCTCGTCTGGGTCAACCGCCGTCTCTGAGGCCTATTTCGCCCGCCTGCTGGGCCTGCCTTTTATTGCCGTTATGCCGGGATTTACTGCGAAACGTAAGGTCGAGCAGATCGAGTTTTATGGCGGCCGCTGCCATTTTGTAGACAGCGCCTGCGAAATCTACGCCGCCTCCGAAATGCTGGCGCGCGAGCTGAACGGCCACTATATGGATCAGTTCACCTACGCCGAACGCGCTACCGACTGGCGCGGTAATAACAATATCGCCGACAGTATTTTTCGTCAGATGGAACATGAGCCGCATCCGGTGCCGGACTATATCGTGATGAGCGCCGGTACGGGCGGTACTTCAGCAACGATTGGCCGCTACCTGCGTTATCAGGGGCATCTGACCCGGCTGCTGGTGGTCGATCCGCAGAATTCTGTCTTCCTCGACTACTGGCATCAGCGTGACTGCGGTCTGAGCAGCAAAGTGGGCAGTAAAATCGAAGGTATCGGGCGTCCGCGCTGCGAACCCTCGTTTATCCCGGATGTTATCGATGAAATGATGCGTGTACCGGACGCCGCAAGCGTTGCCACCATGCAATGGCTGGAATCGATTCTGGGGCGCAAAGTGGGCGCATCCACCGGGACAAATATGTGGGGCGCATTACAGATGGCGGTTCGTATGCGCACCGAAAGTCGTACGGGTTCGATTGTGACGCTGCTTTGCGACAGCGGCGAACGCTACCTGGAAACCTACTACAACGCGGAATGGGTGAAGACAAATATCGGAGATTTGCAGCCGTGGCGGGCAAAAATTCAGGATTTGCTGAAATAAAAAAGAGGCCGTGTTTCGCGCCCGGCCTGCTGAAAATGCCTTGTCATTCGGGGGAATAAGTAAGGTTTGGTGTATCCAGCCAATGAGTTAAATAATGTGAAACCGCCTGATTACTACAGTGACCAATAACCGGCAGATGAGGTAAATCCGCTTTTAACTGGGCCATTGCGTTGCCCATAATCAAACCATGACCGACGGACGAAAGCATTTCCCGGTCGTTCATCGCGTCGCCGAACGCCATGCAATCTTTCATCGTCAGGCCAAGATGCTGGCTCAGAATACCCAGCGCCGAGCCTTTGTTACATCCCACCGGCAATACTTCCAGGCAATCTACCGCAGAGAAACAGAGAAATGCGCTATCGCCCAGGGCTTCGCCAAGCTGAATTTTAAGCCGG
>DALYUA010000068.1:0-10702 GCA_031993245.1 Buttiauxella sp.
CAAACTGTCGCTGGTGCTGTTGATGGTGAGATTTATCATCGGAAACCTGCTGTGTGCCGCAGCGATCTCTTATAACTTCCTGATGCTGGCGCGCATTATTACCGCGCTTTGCCATGGGGCTTTCTTTGGCATTGGAGCCGTGGTGGCGGCCGGTCTTGTTGCGCCCAACCGCAAAGCTTCGGCAGTAGCGCTGATGTTTACCGGCTTAACCCTTGCCAACGTGCTCGGCGTGCCGATTGGCACCTGGTTTGGACAACTGTATGGCTGGCGCTCTACTTTTTGGGGCGTGGCGGCGATCGGCGTGATTGCGTTTATCGCGCTGATTGTCAGCCTGCCTGCGCAAAAAGATGAAGCGCCAACGGATTTAAAACGCGAGGTTAGCGCGCTGGGCAACGGCAAACTATGGCTTTCGCTGTCGATGACGGTCTTCTTTGCCGCAGCAATGTTCGCGCTGTTTAGCTACGTGGCGCCGATGCTGTTGCAGGTGACGGGCGTTACGCACCAGGGCGTGAGCTGGACGCTGTTCCTGATGGGCGCGGGACTGACCGTGGGGAATATTTTGGGCGGGCGCCTGGCCGACTGGAAAGTTTCTGTCAGCCTGATGCTGAGCTTTACCTTTATCGCCGTTTTCTCGCTGCTGTTCCGCTGGACCAGCCACGGTATGTGGCTGGCTGAAATCACGCTGTTTTTATGGTCGATGGCGGCGTTTGCCACCGTTCCGGCGCTGCAAATCAACGTGGTGCTGCACGGCAAAGATGCGCCGAATCTGGTCTCCACGCTGAATATTGCCGCCTTTAACGTGGGCAATGCGTTAGGTGCGTGGGTGGGCGGTACGGTTATCGATCGCGGCTATGGTTTAACCGCCGTGCCGGTGGCCGCCGCAGGGCTGGCGGTAATCGGGCTGATAATCTGCCTGATTAACTTCAGCAACGGCACCGGCCACCATCAGCCGGCGACCGAGCAGTAAGTCAGGCATCAAGCAGCGCCTTTAACGGGTCGGTATAAATATGCATGTTGTTATGCAGATGCTCGCTAAAGGCGCTGACCAGCGCGGAGGCGGGGCGGTGCAGGGGGCGAATCAGGCTCACGGTAAAAGGCACCGCCACGCTGAAACGCCGGGCGACAACGCCGCTTGAGGCATAATCCAGCGCCGTAAGCGGGTTGACCACCGAAACGCCCGCCCCCGCCCGCACCATGGCGCAAACCGAAGCCGCGCTGTGCGTTTCCACGACCATCCTGCGTTTGACATCGTGCTCCTGAAAAAGCGCGTCCAGAAGCTGCCGGTAGCTGTCGGTACGCGACAGGCTAATGTAATTTTCTCCGGCAAAATCCTGCGGCGTCAGCTCCTCTTTATGGGCCAGACGATGCCCGGCGGGCAGCACGCAAATTTCGTTTAATGTAAGCAAAGTCTGGCGCTCCGTGCCTGCGGGCGTGGTGATATTTTCCGTCAGGCCTAAATCGTGACGCTGCGCGGAGAGCCACTCCTCAAGCAGCGGCGACTCCTGCGGCACAATGTTCAGGCTCAGTTCCGGGTAGCGCGCCAGGAAAGGCTGCACCAGCAGCGGCAGAAAAGATTGAGAGAAGACCGGCAGACAGGCGATGGAGAGTTCGCCCTGGCGAAATTCACGCAGGCTTTCCGCGGCGTTGACGATTCTGTCCAGCCCATACCACGAGCGCTGCACTTCTTCAAAAAGCCGCAGCCCCTGCACCGTGGGGTGTAAACGTCCGCGGCTGCGTTCAAACAATTGCAGGCCTATGAGTTTTTCAAGGCGAGCCAGCTCCCGGCTGACGGTAGGCTGCGAGGTGTGCAGCAATCCCGCCGCTTCGGTGAGGTTTCCGGCGGTCATCACCGCATGAAAAATTTCGATATGACGCAGCGTTATGGATGGCATGGCTGGTTCTTTCTCCCCGGCCCTCTGGAAAGAGAGCAATTATCCATATCATATATGAATAGACTTGCGAGAAATCGATATTTTTTCTTCATTCCGGGCTATGGCGTAATAAACAAAATAATTTAATACCGGAGCCAACCATGCCACGCCCGCTCAATAGTACCGACACCGCGCTGAACGCGAAAAACCTGCTGACGCTGCCCGCTGAATTTGGCTGCCCGGTATGGGTTTATGACGCGGAAATTATCCGCCAACAGATAGCCCAGTTGCGCCAGTTTGACGTGATTCGTTTCGCGCAGAAGGCCTGTTCAAACATTCATATTCTGCGTCTGATGCGTGAGCAGGGCGTGAAGGTGGATTCAGTGTCGCAGGGTGAAATTGAGCGCGCGCTGGCGGCGGGCTTCAACCCGCGGGAAAACCCGGACGATATCGTATTTACCGCTGATATGATCGATGAGGCTACGCTCCGTCTTGTGGCGGAGCAGCGCATCCCGGTCAATGCCGGTTCGGTTGATATGCTGCAACAGCTTGGCGAGATTTCTCCGGGCCATCGCTTCTGGCTGCGTGTGAATCCGGGCTTCGGCCATGGTCACAGTCAGAAAACTAACACCGGCGGTGAAAACAGCAAACACGGTATCTGGCACGCGGATTTACCGCAGGCGCTGGAGATGATCCAGCGCTACAACCTGCATCTGGTCGGTATTCATATGCACATCGGGTCGGGCGTGGATTACGGTCATCTTGAGCGTGTTTGTGGCGCGATGGTGCAGCAGGTTATCGATTTTGGTCAGGATCTGGAGGCAATCTCCGCAGGCGGCGGCCTGTCAATTCCTTATCGTGAAGGGGAAGAGACGATTGATACCAGTCACTATTTTGGCCTGTGGAGTGCAGCACGCGACAAAATTGCCCGGCGACTTGGTCATGCGGTAAAACTGGAAATCGAGCCGGGACGTTTCCTTGTGGCGGAATCCGGCGTGCTGGTAGCCCAGGTGCGTTCTGTAAAGAATATGGGCTCGCGCCACTTCGTGCTGATTGACGCCGGTTTTAACGATCTTATGCGCCCGTCTATGTACGGCAGCTATCATCATATTTCAGCCCTGGCGGGCGACGGACGTGACCTGACCACGCAGCCGCTGGTAGAAACCGTCGTTGCCGGGCCACTGTGTGAATCCGGCGATGTCTTTACCCAGCAGGAAGGCGGCAAGGTAGAAACCCGCGCGCTGCCGCCGGTTAAAGTGGGTGATTACCTGGTGCTGCACGATACGGGGGCTTACGGCGCGTCTATGTCCTCTAACTACAATAGCCGCCCGCTGTTACCGGAAGTGTTGTTTGATAACGGAAGCGCGCGTTTGATTCGCCGTCGCCAGACTATCGAGGAATTGCTCGCGCTGGAACTACTTTGAGGATTTGCGTCCGCTCTGAAAGTAAGGGCCGGGCGCAACGGATTCACGCAGCACCAGCGTACCCACAAATGGCGGGATCGGTTCAAGGTCTTCGCCGTTTGCCAGCTTAATAGCCTGGTCAATAGCGGTGGTTATCATATTATCAATCGGCAGATAGACGGTGGATAACGCGGGCTGAAGCCACTGCGCGCTTGGCGCATCGTCAAAGCCAAACAGCGACATATCCTGCGGAATGCGGATCCCGGCCTGGTGCAGGGCTTTTGAGGCGCCCAGCGCCATATCGTCGTTACAGGCAAACAGCGCCGTAAAGGGAACCTGGCTTTCCAGCAGCTCCTGGCAGAGCTGATGCCCCACCGTCATGGTGGAGTCGCCGTTTTTTACCCGCTCTTCGTTAAAGCGAATACCGTGTTTCTGTAAAGCCTTGCGGTAGCCCATCAGACGGGCCTGGCCGGTGGGGGTGGAACCAGGCACCGTGATACAGGCAATGTCGCGATGGCCCTGCTGAATTAAATATTCGGTAGCCTGAAACGCCGCATCCTGCTGTTCGAAGAAGACGCAGCGTTCCCGCGCCTGGGTTACATCGCGGTTAATCACCACCAGCGGCACCCGGATAGAGTTCATCAGTGACATTAATGCCCGCTCGGACATAAAGCGGGTATACAGCACTATTGCGTCGCAATGCCTGTCGACCAGCATTTGCACGGCCTCAAGCTCTTTTTGCGGCGTGTCGTGCCCGTCGGTGACGATCAGTTGCTTGCCGTAAGCTTCGGTCTGACGGGATGCTTGTTGCAGCAGACGGCCAAAGTAAAAGCCGTCAAAGGTCGATACCACTAATCCCACGCTGTTACTGCTGCGGTTGGCAAGCGATCGCGCCAGAAAATTAGGGCGATATCCTAACTCTTCCATAGCTTTAAAGACCTGCTTGCGGGTGCTTTCCTTCACCTGCCCGGTGCCATTCAACACGCGAGATACCGTTGCTTTCGAAACGCCTGCGCGTAGCGAGACATCCAGCATTGTTACCATCGATTCATTCCTGATTAAGTCTTCCGTCGCGATACCGCAGTTTTGTCCGCAGTCTAACACAGGTGCCTGAAGGGTAAGGTCAGGCATGTAATTTCATCCATGTAAATGTCTAACCAGGATCACGCTTTTCAACAATGCCCATGAAGCGGCAGGGGTTTTACTCCCCCGCTGGCGCAATCACCGAATGGCGGCGTACAAGCGTAGGGCTAAAAATATGTGTGGTTTCAGGAAGCGGGCGGTTTTCCGCCAGCGCCATCGCCAGTTCGGCGGCCTGAGTCGCCATGGTAATAATCGGGTAGCGCACGGTGGTGAGACGCGGGCGCACGTAGCGCGAAATTAACACGTCATCAAAGCCAATCAGCGAGATCTCTTTCGGTACGTCAATACCGTTGTCGTTCAGCACGCCCATCGCCCCTGCCGCCATTGAGTCGTTATAGCAGGCGACGGCAGTAAAGTTTTTGCCCCGGCCGAGCAGTTCGGTCATGGCTTGTTCCCCGCCGCTTTCATCCGGTTCGGCAAAGGTCACCAGACGATCGTTAACCGGAATACCGTGCTCTTTTAGCGCATCGTAATAACCCTGCAGGCGGTCTTCGGCATCGGAGATCGTATGGTTTGAACACAGATAGCCAATTTTTTTATGGCCCTGCTGAATCAAATGGCGCGTGGCAAGCCAGGCGCCGTAGCGATCGTCCAGCGCTATGCAGCGCTGTTCAAAACCGGGCAGGGTACGATTAATAAGCACCATGCCCGGCATCTGCTTCATTAGCGAAATCAGCTCGCTGTCGGGAATTTTTTTGGCATGTACAACCAGAGCGGCGCAGCGGTGGCGAATCAGCTGTTCGATGGCCTGGCGCTCTTTTTGTTCGTTGTGATATCCATTGCCAATCAGCAGAAAATTGCCGGTGCGGTAGGCTACCTGCTCAACGGCTTTCACCATCGCGCCAAAGAAGGGGTCGGAGACATCGCCTACAATCAGGCCAATTGTTTCTGTTGTTTGCTGGGCTAACGCGCGGGCGTTGGCGTTGGGATGGTAATTAAGCTCTTCCATCGCGCAGGTTACAGCCTGACGCGATGCGTCGCTGGCTTTCGGCGAATCGTTAATTACGCGGGATACCGTGGCGACAGAAACACCTGCTAGCCGTGCTACATCCTTAATCGTCGCCATAAGTTTCATTCCGGTTGGGTAAGCGTTTACACAAACTTAAGTGTTACGGAAAAGCCGCATCACTTCAAGGGTGCGATTATCACCTCGCTCGCAAACCGGAAGAAAACTATCGGCTTATCTATGCAATGGTTACATACCCGTTTTAGCGGAATCCAGGCGCAGCGGCAAAATTTGGCATGTGATGGATTTTTAATAATTTCAGGCAAAATTTTTGCTTACAGTTTGCAGTGCGCTGTTGCGATTTCGACATGGCGTAAGAGGCTGCGCCACTGCTACATTTGAAATCCCAGAGGTATTGATTGGTGAGAATTCTTCGTACGCTGTGTGTACAATTCTTCTTGCACCGACCTGCGCAGATGCGCAGGTTTTTTTTTGCTTTTTTCGGGTCTGTGTCTTTACCTTTACTCGCTCCTGCAATGCTAGTCATGTACTCTTCAGCCACTACAATTAAGTCTTAGTGCCGATTCATGACAAAGGGAGTTGATATGTTAATAGGTTTTTTCCGCGCGCTGTTTCGCATACTTTTTCGGGTGCGCTTAACGGGCGATACCGGTACGCTTACTTTGCCGCGCGTACTGATTGTTCCCAATCATGTCTCTTTTATTGACGGTATCCTGCTGGCGCTGTTTTTACCGATTCGCCCGGTTTTTGCCGTTTATTCCTCTGTCAGCCAGCAGTGGTATATGCGTTGGCTGAAGCCCGTGATCGATTTTGTCCCGGTCGACCCCACCAGGCCGATGTCGATTAAACATCTGGTGCGTCTGGTGGAGCAGGGCCGTCCGGTGGTTATCTTCCCGGAAGGGCGTATCTCGGTTACCGGCTCGCTGATGAAAATCTATGACGGGGCGGGTTTTGTGGCCGCTAAAGCGAATGCCACGGTGATCCCGCTGCGTATTGATGGCGCGGAGCTAACCTTCTTTAGCCGCCTGAAAGGCCTGGTGAAACAGCGCCTTTTCCCACGCATCAGCCTGCATATTCTGCCGCCGACTTCCGTTCCGATGCCGGATGCCCCGCGTGCCCGCGACCGTCGCAAGATGGCGGGTGAAATGCTGCATCAGATTATGATGGAAGCGCGTATGGCGGTGCGCCCGCGTGAAACGTTATATGAGGCTTTGCTTGCCGCGCAGTACCGCTATGGCTCACGAAAAAACTGCATTGAAGATATAAATTTCAAACCGGACACTTATCGTGCGCTGCTGACCAAAACGCTGTTTGTGGGGCGCATCCTCAATAAATACAGCGAGCCCGGCGAAACCATCGGCCTGATGCTGCCGAATGCGGCAATCAGCGCGGCGGTGATCTTTGGCGCATCGTCCCGCGGCCGTATTCCGGCGATGATGAACTACACGGCGGGCGTGAAAGGATTGATCAGCGCCATTACCGCCGCGCAAATCAAAACGATTTTCACCTCGCGTCAGTTCCTCGATAAAGGCAAGCTGTGGCATCTGCCAGAGCAGTTAACTCAGGTGCGCTGGGTCTTCCTTGAAGATCTCAAGGGGGACGTCACTACGGCCGACAAACTGTGGATCTTCGCACATCTGTTCATGCCTCACCTGGCGCAGGTAAAGCAGAAGCCGGAGGATGCTGCGATGGTGCTGTTCACTTCAGGTTCCGAGGGCAATCCAAAAGGCGTGGTGCACAGCCATAAAAGCCTGCTGGCGAACGTTGAGCAGATCCGCACTATTGCGGACTTTACCGCAAGCGACCGTTTTATGTCGGCTCTGCCGCTGTTCCACTCCTTCGGCCTGACCGTTGGCCTGTTTACACCGCTGCTGACCGGGGCGGAAGTGTTCCTTTATCCAAGCCCGCTGCATTACCGCGTGGTGCCTGAGCTGGTTTATGACCGCAACTGTACGGTGTTGTTCGGTACGTCTACGTTCCTGGGGAACTACGCGCGTTTCGCCAATCCTTATGACTTCTTCCGCCTGCGTTACGTTGTTGCGGGGGCCGAAAAACTTCAGGAGAGCACTAAGCAACTGTGGCAGGACAAATTCGGCCTGCGCATCCTTGAAGGTTATGGCGTAACCGAGTGCGCGCCGGTGGTTTCCATCAACGTACCTATGGCCGCTAAGCCAGGCACCGTTGGGCGTATTCTGCCCGCCATGGACGCGCGACTGATGGCCGTTCCCGGCATCGAAGAAGGTGGTCGCCTGCAGCTAAAAGGGCCGAATATCATGAACGGCTACCTGCGGGTGGAAAACCCGGGCGTGCTTGAAGCGCCAGCGGCGGAAAACGCGCAGGGCGAGCTGGAAAAAGGCTGGTACGACACTGGCGATATAGTGAAATTTGATGAACAAGGGTTCTGCATTATCCAGGGCCGCGCTAAGCGCTTTGCCAAAATTGCCGGTGAGATGGTCTCGCTGGAAATGGTCGAACAGGTGGCGCTGGGTGTTTCACCGGACAAGATGCACGCCACAGTTATCAAGAGCGATGCTTCGAAAGGGGA
Source organism: Buttiauxella sp. (assembly GCA_031993245.1). GTDB lineage: Bacteria > Pseudomonadota > Gammaproteobacteria > Enterobacterales > Enterobacteriaceae > Dryocola. The sequence goes on from DALYUA010000068.1 coordinate 7,930, forward strand.
AGCGCTGGTGATGTTCACCACGGACAGCGAGCTGAACCGTGAAAAACTAATGCGCTATGCCCGTGAACAAGGAGTGCCGGAGCTGGCCGTGCCGCGCGATATTCGCTTCCTTAAACAGCTACCGGTGCTGGGCAGCGGCAAACCTGATTTCGTCACCCTGAAGGCGCAGCTGGAGGCTGAGAATGCGTGATAACGCGCTAAACGATACCTCCCTCTGGTCAAAAGGGATGCGAGCGGTCACGGCGGCGCAGTTCTTATCCGCTTTTGGCGATAATGCCTTACTGTTTGCCACGCTTGCGGTACTCAAACAGCAGTTTTACCCGGACTGGAGCCAGCCGGTGCTGCAAATGATGTTTGTCGGTGCGTACATCCTGTTTGCTCCTTTTGTGGGACAGATTGCGGACAGCTTCGCAAAAGGGCGAGTGATGATGCTTGCTAACAGCCTGAAGCTCGCGGGAGCCGGGATTATCTGTCTGGGGTTAAATCCCTTTGTTGGCTATACGCTGGTGGGCGTCGGTGCGGCAGCTTACTCACCGGCGAAATACGGCATTCTTGGTGAATTAACCACTGGCAATCGTCTGGTAAAAGCCAACGGCATTATGGAATCTTCGACCATTGCCGCAATTTTGCTGGGGTCTATGACTGGCGGTAAGCTTGCCGACCTGAATATTCTGGCGGCTCTGAGCGTTTGCGTGCTGGTTTACGCGGGCGCAGTGGTTGCCAACATTTTCATTCCAAAACTTGCTCCGGCCCGTCCGGGCCAGCCATGGCGCTTTATGCCGATGACCCGTAGTTTCTTCACCGCCTGCCGCACGCTGTGGCACAACGGTGAAACGCGTTTTTCCCTCGTCGGCACCAGCTTATTCTGGGGTGCAGGCGTGACGCTGCGTTTTCTGCTGGTGCTGTGGGTGCCCGTCGCGCTGGGAATCACGGATAACGTCACGCCAACTTACCTGAACGCGATGGTTGCGGTCGGGATTGTGGTTGGTGCAGGTGCTGCGGCAAAGCTGGTGACGCTGGAAACCGTAGCGCGCTGCATGCCTGCCGGGATTTTAATCGGCGCAGGCGTCCTGTTCTTCGCATTGCAGCATGCGCTGCTGCCATCTTACGCCTTGCTGATGTTGATCGGCGTGTTCGGCGGTTTCTTTGTGGTGCCGCTTAACGCGCTGTTGCAGGAAAGGGGTAAGCAAACCGTAGGGGCGGGCAATGCAATAGCAGTGCAGAACCTGGGCGAGAACACGGCGATGCTGCTGATGCTCGGTCTGTTTTCTCTGGCGTTGAAAACCGGTGCGCCGATTGTCGGTATTGGCGTCGGGTTTGGCGTTGTCTTTGCGCTGGCGATTAGTGGGCTGTGGGTCTGGAAGCTACGTCAGAAGTAATTGATTTTGTTTTTTCTCCCTCTCCGCCCGGAGAGGGAGTTTCAGCTTAAGGCGCAGGATAGGTATAAACGCGATGCACCGCTTCCAGCTCCTCAATCACCTCTTCGCTTAATTCCAGATGCAGGCTTTCAAGGTTGGTTTTTAGCTGATCCAGCGTCGTGGCGCCCAGCAGTGTACTGGCGACGAACGGCTGACGACGCACAAATGCCAGCGCCATCTGTGCCGCATCCAGATTATGACGTTTTGCCACATTAACATAGGCAGCCACCGCCAGCTGGGCCTGTTCACCGCTGTAACGGGTAAAGCGGCTAAAGAGCGTATTGCGCGCGCCGGCAGGCTTCGCGCCGTTCAGGTATTTCCCCGTTAGCGTGCCAAAGGCCAGGCAGGAATAGGCAAGAAGCTCAACGCCTTCGCGCTGGCTGATTTCCGCCAGCCCCACCTCAAAACTGCGGTTAACCAGGCTGTACGGGTTCTGAATGGTGACAATGCGCGGCAGATCGTGTTTTTCCGCCAGTTGCAGGTAGCGCATCACGCCCCATGGCGTTTCATTCGATACGCCAACATAACGAATCTTTCCTGCGCGCTGGAACTCCGCCAGGGCTTCCAGCGTTTCCAGCAGCGTGACGGGAACCGCGTTATCCGTCCAGGTATAACCCAGCTTGCCGAAGCAGTTAGTGGCGCGCTGCGGCCAGTGCACCTGATAAAGATCGAGGTAATCGGTCTGCAGTCGTTTCAGGCTCGCATCCAACGCATCGCGAATATTCTTGCGATCCAGATTCTGATTTGGGCGGATCCCGGCGTCATTATTGCGGCTGGGGCCGCTGACTTTGGAGGCGACGATAAGCTTATCGCGGTTACCGCGCAGCTTAAGCCAGTTGCCGACATAGGTTTCAGTTAATCCTTGCGTTTCCGGGCGTGGCGGCACCGGATACATCTCCGCGACGTCAATCAGGTTTACACCCTGGCTTACGGCATAGTCGAGCTGCTCATGTGCGTCGGCTTCGCTGTTTTGTTCACCAAACGTCATGGTTCCTAAGCCCAGCGTGCTTATTTCAAGAGAGCTGTGGGGGATACGGTGATAATGCATGACCGGCTTCCTTATTCTTCTGGCAGACCACATCAGGCAAACGCGCCCGACAAAATGGATTAATAACATGGCAGAGGGGAAGCAAAAGCGAAAGAGGGGAGATAAGAAAAGTATTCAGGCCAGCGAGGCGCTGACCTTCAGGGCTTAACGTTCAATAATTTGTGAAACATCGTCGCGGTTGATCTGCATCTCGTTACCCTGCTGGTCGCGATAGCTCACCAGCCCGGTTTCATCGTCAATTTGCGGCTTACCGTCGGTAAGGATCATGCGACCATCTTTGGTTGCCATCACGTAGTCGCTGCTACAG
>DALYUA010000069.1:0-10675 GCA_031993245.1 Buttiauxella sp.
CAGGCGAGATAGATTTGTAGGAGTAGCCGCGAATACTGCGGTCGCCGCCCGCAAAGAAGCGCAGATCCGGCGGAACGCGTTCAAAGTCATTGGTTTCAATCCAGCCCAGATTGCCACGCACCACAAAGCGATGTTTTTCGAACAGGCTACGGATCCAGACGTTCTGCGCCTGTAGCACCACAAAGTCGACATCCGAGCCCCACAGGGTATCGGAGTAATCAATGGAATAGCGCTGCGAATCGCCCCAGGTCGGCATCAGGCCACCGCGAGAACGGGTGCGGTTAAGGCTCAGGCCCGGGTAAAGGAGCATGGTAGTATTGGTGACGTCTGCCTGGGTAAAGTGATCGAGGCTCCAACGCAGGTTAATAGCGCGCTGCCAGCCGCTTGATAGATCCCAGTAACGCGAGACGGCGAGCGTTGTGGAATCTGCCTCGGTATCGTTCAGATCGGTACGTTTAAATCCGCCCTGTACCAGATAGTATTGCTCCAGCGGGCTTTTTAGCAGCGGAACTTTATAGCTGAAATCCAGCACCTGTTCAGGCGCTGAAAGGCTGGTACTGGTGGTAAAGCTGTGGCCGTAAGAGTTGACCCAGGGTTTTTTCCACGTGGCTTTTACACGCGGACCAACGTCGGTGGAATAACCTACGCCGGTTTCGATGGTATTTTCGATACGTGGCGAGACAACGCCGTGCAGCGGTAAAATTTTAGTTTTGCGAGCCTTATCGAATTCTGGCGCCACAACTACGGAGTTAAACCAGCCCGTTGCGGATAAACGACGGTTCAGTTCAGCCAGGTCACGCGACTGGTAATAATCCCCCTCTTTAAACGGCACCAGATTTTGCAGATACTCCTCGCGGATTTGCGAGCCTTCAAAGGTGACATCGCCAAAACGATAGCGCTGCCCGCTGTCGTAATCGATATCCCAGAATGCCTGACGACGCTCAAGCGAAACGCCAAGCTCATGCTTTTTAAACTCGCTGTCGAAATACCCTTTGCGCAGCGAGACGTTAGTCAGGCTCTTTTTAAACTTTTCGTAATCGTCATGATTAAGGATGGTGCCGTTTTTCGGACGATCACGCAGCAGGCCCAGGAAATCCCGATCGTCGCGCGCGCCTCCCCGCAGTATGACGTCCGTGCCGCCTATCAACACTGGCGGGCCGGCTTCAACTTCCACTCTCAGCACCTGGCGGCCTTTTGGCGGCGGCGGAAGCAGGTCGAAGTTGATGGTTGGCTCATAGTAACCAAGCGCCTTAAGCCCGTTGCGAATAGCATCATCCACGCGGGCCTGAAAACGCCGGTCCGGCGTCACTTCGTCACTTTCAATCGTTGAAAGCTGCGCACGGACGTTTTTTTGCAGCTCTCCGGTTAGTCCTTCGACCTGTAATCGCACGCTGGCAGCGCCAGCACACGTGCTTGCCAGGCATAAACTCGCCAGACATAAAATACGGATTCTTGGCACGTTTTCTCCTGAATATCCTTGTCCCCACCTCGACCGGTAACCTCTGTACCGCTCCGCGGTTTAACAAAACCCCAACATTCGGGGTTGAAAACTGCTCAAAGACCCAAATAATTCTTATATGTACTGTAGTCTCATAAAGCGTGGTTATTGTCTGCAATTACACGCCTCGTTACAACCGCCTGACGGTTGTAGCCCTTTTGCCGATATCGGGAGATCAAAATCTGATGAAATTATTCGAGAAAACCCATCCCGTTGCGCAGTCCGAAGCCTTGCCAGGCCGTAACACCCCGATGCCGGTTGCGACCCTGCATGCCGTTAACGAACATTCCATGACCAATGTACCAGACGGTATGGAAATCGCTTATTTTGCGATGGGTTGTTTCTGGGGCGTTGAACGCTTGTTCTGGCAGGTCCCCGGCGTTTACAGCACCGCTGCTGGTTACGCTGGCGGATATACGCCTAATCCTACCTACCGTGAAGTCTGCACCGGTCAGACCGGCCATACCGAAGCGGTACGCGTGGTCTACGATCCGAAAGTCGTGAGCTATGAGCAGCTCCTGCAGATATTCTGGGAAAATCACGACCCGGCTCAGGGTATGCGCCAGGGCGGCGACGTAGGCACGCAATATCGCTCCGGCATTTATCCTTTAACGCCAGAACAGGATGCAGCGGCGCGTGCAAGCCTGCAGCGCTTCCAGGATGCCATGGCGCTGGCTGGCGATAAACGCCAGGTCACTACCGAAATTGCCAACGCAGGTCCGTTCTATTACGCCGAGGACGATCACCAGCAGTATCTGCATAAAAATCCGTACGGCTACTGCGCTATCGGCGGGATTGGGGTTTGTTTACCGCCTCAGAGTTAAAACAATAAGTTATGGCGGATGGCGCAAGCTTATCCGCCCTCCTGGCTAGCTAAGCAATCTCTCTTTTTGGTTTGATAGCTAAGTCAGCCATCAGAAATCATTGCAGATTAAATAATCTTTCAGGGGCTAAATTTTGCCCTCTGGCAGCCCATCCCGCCCTTAAGCTATACTACGCGTTAAAATTGCTGGCTCGCTCACAGACGCAGCCCGTTTTTTTTATGTACGACCCCATAGATTTTCAACTTTCCCTTCCGAGGATCCGGCTGAGAGCTGGATAAATTATGTTAAACAGTATTTTAGTGATACTTCTTCTTATCTCCGTCAGTGCGTTCTTTTCTATCTCAGAGATCTCGCTGGCCGCTTCCCGTAAAATCAAACTCAAGCTGCTGGCTGACGAGGGCAACCTCGCCGCGCAACGCGTGCTGAAGATGCAGGAAAGTCCCGGCATGTTCTTTACCGTTGTGCAGATTGGCCTGAATGCGGTTGCGATTTTGGGCGGTATTGTCGGTGACGCGGCATTCTCCCCGGCGTTTAAAAATATTCTGGAGCGATTCTTCTCACCGGAAATGGCCGACCAGCTTAGCTTTATTATCTCCTTTACCCTTGTGACAAGCCTGTTCATCCTTTTTGCCGACCTCACCCCGAAACGCATCGGTATGATTTCGCCTGAATCTGTTGCTTTGCGAATCATCAACCCGATGCGCTTCTGCCTGTTTATCTTCCGCCCGCTGGTGTGGTTCTTTAACGGCCTGGCAAACGTCATTTTCCGCATTTTCAAACTGCCGATGGTGCGTAACGACGACATCACCTCCGACGATGTTTACGCGGTATTTGAAGCCGGTGCGCTGGCAGGCGTACTGCGCAAGCAAGAGCACGAGCTGATTGAAAACGTGTTTGAGCTGGAGTCCCGCACCGTACCGTCATCCATGACGTCGCGTGAGAACATTATCTGGTTCGATCTGCATGAAGAAGAGCAGAGCCTGAAGAATAAAATCGCCGAGCATCCGCACTCCAAGTTCCTGGTGTGTAACGGGGATATTGACCATATCGTCGGCTATGTGGATTCCAAGGAGCTGCTTAATCGCGTACTGGGCAATCAGAGCATGGCGCTGAATAGCGGCGTGCATCTGCGCAATACGCTGATTGTTCCGGATACGCTGACGCTCTCCGAAGCGCTGGAAAGCTTTAAAACCGCCGGTGAAGACTTTGCGGTGATCATGAACGAATATGCGCTGGTGGTTGGCATCATCACGCTAAACGACGTAATGACCACCCTGATGGGCGATCTGGTGGGCCAGGGTATGGAAGAGCAGATTGTCGCACGTGACGAGAACTCCTGGCTGGTTGAAGGCGGTACGCCGATTGACGACGTGATGCGCGTGCTGGATATCGACGAGTTCCCGCAGTCCGGCAACTACGAAACCATCGGCGGCTTTATGATGTTTATGCTGCGCAAAATCCCGAAACGCACCGACTCGGTGAAGTTCTCCGGCTATAAGTTTGAGGTGGTGGATATTGATAACTACCGTATCGATCAACTGCTGGTAACGCGTATCGACAATAAGCCGAACCCGCTGGCACCGAAGCTACCGGATGCTGAAGAACAAAACGTAGCTTAGTACTCGTACAAACGTCAGAAACATCAACGGCACCCTCAGGTGCCGTTTTTTTTTACTTCGTAATGTTTTAAGGCTTTACGCCATTTCCGCCTGCATACGCAGAACCTGGCGGTTTACTTCAGACATAACGGATAAATGCTGCTTATCTTTCACTTTTGGGATAAGGATTTTTCCCTTATCAAATTCAAAAGCGCCAACGTCCTTGATGTACAACCGTCCACGGAACAGGATTTTCACGTACTTCGCCACCTGAAGCGGGTTGTAACGTTGGAAAATTTTCATTCTTTTTTCTCTCCTGCAGTGTTAACGCCCCTGCGGTTCCACATTTGGTCCGACAAAACGAGGCGAAAAAATTTGGTGCCCGAAAACTATAGTCCATATACAAACTGACACCTAGTTTGCATAAGCTTATTTACCGTTTCATGACAATTTCTCAGAATATTCTTTTCAAATGTTACTAAAAATTAGTTTAAGCATTCAAAAAACGAGGATATGTGCGTTCGCCCGCAAACTGGCATTCAAGTTGCGGGACAGATACGTACTAAGCACTTATGCTTAAAACGTCGGGACGAAGTGGTCCGATCACCTGCAAATATTCTGTATAAAACAAGGAGTCAACCATGGCCCTGCGAGCTACGCTTGCGCTTACCGCCCTGCTGCTGCCTTTGCTGGCTTCAGCGCATAATTTTGAGAAAAATCAACGTGTCGCTCCGCTTGGTATTGCCGACAAGGGAGAGCTGGTTCTCGATAACGATAAGTTTAGCTATAAAAACTGGAATAGCTCGCAACTTGCTGGAAAAGTGCGGGTGCTGCAACATATTGCCGGTCGCTCCAGTGCCAAGGAGAAAAATGCCGGACTGATTGAAGCCATCAAAGCCGCGAAGTTTCCGCACGATCGTTACCAGACGACGACAATCGTCAATACTGATGATGCTATCGTCGGCACCGGTATGTTTGTGCGCAGCAGTATTGAAAGCAATAAAAAACAGTATCCATGGTCTCAATTTGTGGTGGACAGTAACGGCGTGGCGAAAAAAGCCTGGCAACTGGAAGATGGCGGTTCGGCGATTGTGGTACTGGATAAAAACGGACGTATACAGTACGCCAAAGATGGCTCTCTGACGCAGGCAGAGGTGCAGCAGGTAATGAACCTGCTGCAGGGATTGCTCAGTAAATAGAAACCCGGAAACCTGGATTTAAGAAGGACTCACGCGGGGTATAGTCGAGCGACTTGCCCTGCCAGTCATGGACATGCGCCCCGGCAGCCACCGCAACGGCGTGGCCTGCTGCCGTATCCCAGATGTTAGTTGGCCCAAAGCGCGGATAAAGCTGCGCCTGTCCATCCGCCACCAAGCAGAACTTCAGTGAGGAACCGATAGCAGTAGTCTGGTGTTCGCCCATCTGCTGGAGATATTCTTTCAGTTCACCGTCGCTGCTGGCATGGGAGCGGCTGACCACCACCAACGGAGGCCGCGCATCACGCACGTGGATTTGATTCCGTATGCCGCACTCTTCCTTCCACGCTTTACCTTCGGCTGCGCTGTACATAATTTTCAGCACCGGCGCGTAAACCACCCCCAGCACGGCTTTACCTTTCTCAATTAATGCAATATTCACGGTGAACTCGCCGTTACGTTTGAGAAATTCTTTCGTGCCATCCAGCGGATCCACCAGCCAGTAACGATCCCATCCCTGACGGATCTCCCAGCTTTGTGGATCTTCTTCCGACAGCACGGGGATCGCCGGCGTTAAAGTCTGTAACCCGTTGATGATGATGGTATGGGCTGCAATATCCGCTGCGGTCACCGGCGAGTCATCCAGTTTTTGGGTCGCCTCCAGCGGCTTTTCCCCTTCATAAACCTGCATGATGGCGGCTCCCGCCTCCCGCGCCAGTTGGCAAATTTGCTCTAACATTCTGCACCTCATATTTTGTCGCCACACGCTGCATCGCGCGAATAACTTATTGTTTTACTTATATCCCATTGCGTCATGATGCGCTATCTGTGAAGCGATTCCGGTTTCATCGCCCTTCTTTCTGGCAGACTTCACAGTTTTGTAAGCAACGATCTGTAAATTCATTGCCTTTTGTGGCGTACCTCGAAAAAAGGACCTTAATCATGATTAAGTTTAGCGCAACCCTGCTTGCCACGCTGATTGCAGCCAGCGTGAACGCGGCCACGGTCGATCTGCGTATTCTTGAAACCACCGATCTGCACAGCAATATGATGGACTTCGACTACTACAAAGATACGCCGACCGAGAAATTCGGTCTGGTACGTACAGCGAGTCTAATCAATGCCGCACGCGGTGAAGCCATGAACAGCGTGCTGGTCGATAACGGTGACCTGATTCAGGGCAGCCCACTCGGTGACTATATGGCGGCCAGGGGGCTAAAAGACGGAGAGATCCATCCCGTCTACAAGGCGCTAAATACGCTGGATTATGCCGTAGGAAATCTGGGTAACCACGAGTTTAACTATGGGCTGGATTACCTGCATAAAGCGCTGGCGGGAGCAAAATTCCCCTACGTGAACGCCAATCTTATCGATACGAAAACCAATAAGCCTTTGTTTACGCCTTACTTAATCAAAGAAACCGAAGTCAAAGATAAAGAGGGTAAAACGCAAACTTTGCGCATTGGCTATATCGGTTTTGTGCCGCCGCAAATTATGACGTGGGATAAGGCCAATCTGGACGGCAAAGTAACGGTTCAGGACATCACCGAAACCGCGAAACATTACGTGCCGGAGATGCGTAAACAGGGCGCGGATTTAGTGGTGATAGTTGCTCACTCCGGCCTTTCCAGCGACCCGTATCACGCAATGGCCGAAAACTCCGTTTACTACCTCAGTGAAGTTCCGGGCGTCGATGCCATCCTCTTTGGGCACGCTCACGCCGTCTTCCCCGGTAAAGATTTCGCCGATATCAAAGGCGCGGATATCGAAAAAGGTACGCTTAACGGCATTCCCGCCGTGATGCCGGGTATGTGGGGCGACCATCTTGGCGTTGTGGATTTAGTGCTTAATAACGACAGCGGTGCCTGGAAAGTCACCAGCAGCAAAGCGGAAGCGCGCCCGATTTACGACAGCGTAGCGAAAAAATCACTGGCTGCGGAAGATGAAAAACTGGTGAAAGTACTTGAGCACGATCATAACGGCACGCGCGAATTTGTGAGCAAGCCGATCGGCAAATCCGCAGACAACATGTACAGCTATCTGGCGCTTGTACAGGACGATCCAACGGTACAGGTGGTGAATAACGCCCAGCGGGCTTACGTCGAGAAATTTATTCAGGGCGATCCCGATCTGGCCAGTCTGCCTGTTCTCTCTGCTGCCGCGCCGTTCAAAGTCGGCGGACGCAAAAACGATCCGGCAAGCTTTGTGGAAGTCGAAAAAGGCCAGCTTACCTTCCGCAATGCCGCTGATTTATATCTTTATCCAAACACGCTGGTCGTCGTGAAAGCGAGCGGCAAGGAGGTCAAAGAGTGGCTGGAGTGTTCCGCCGGACAGTTTAATCAGATTGATGTGAACAGCAGCAAGCCGCAGTCGCTCATCAACTGGGACGGCTTCCGCACCTATAATTTCGACGTGATTGACAGCGTGGACTACCAGATAGATGTGTCGCAGCCGCCGCGTTACGACGGTGAATGCCAGATGGTGAATCCAAAAGCCGAGCGCATTAAGGGGCTGACGTTTAAAGGCAAGCCAATCGATCCAAACGCCACCTTCCTGGTTGCGACCAATAACTACCGCGCATACGGCGGTAAGTTTGCCGGTACCGGCGACAGCCATATCGCCTTTGCTTCACCAGATGAAAACCGCTCGGTGCTGGCTAACTGGATAAGCGCGCAGAAGGAGATCCATCCGGCGGCGGATAACAACTGGCGTCTTGCGCCAATCCAGAGCAAGCAGAAGCTGGATGTCCGCTTTGAAACTTCGCCCGGCGAAAAAGCCGCGGCGTTTATTAAAGAGAAAGCGCAGTATCCGATGCAGAACGTCGGCAGCGACGATATTGGCTTTGCCCTTTATCAGCTCGATTTAAGTAAATAAGCTCTCAGGCGTCCCGGCCGCGGGACGCCATCACCTGCGGCAAATTCCCTTCTATCCAGTCGGCCAGCGCGGCAACTTTCTCTGCAACTTCATGACCCAACGGCGTCAGGCTGTATTCCACATGCGGCGGGACGACGGGATAAGATTTACGATTCACAAAGCCGTCGGCCTCCAGCCATTGCAGCGTCTGGGCGAGCATTTTTTCACTCACACCTCCCATCTTACGGCGCAAATCGCTGAAGCGATGCGTTCCCTCCTGCAGGGCAACCAGAATCAGCACGCCCCAGCGGCTGGTGACGTGTTTTAGCACATCCCGCGATGGGCATTTCTCCGCAAACAGGTTGCCGCTACGCATCTGTTCGGTTAATGACAGCGTGCTTTCCAGGGTGTCGCTCATTCCATACTTACCTTTTTGTACGTACTTACTTAAAGTTAGTTAGGGTGCTAGTGTGGCACAACTTACCCAAAACACTAAGGCGTTTATCATGATTGCGATTACCGGTGTCTCTGGCCTGCTGGGCCGACTTGTTGTGGAAGGTTTATTGCAGAGCGTAGAAGCTAAAAACCTGGTGGCGATCGTTCGCACGCCGTCAAAAGTGAGCGATCTCTCTGAGCGTGGCGTGCAGGTGCGCGCTGCAGATTACAACGATCAGGCTACTATGCAGCAGGCGCTGACAGGTGTAGAAAAACTGCTGCTGATCTCTTCAAGTGAAGTAGGCCAGCGTGCTGTACAGCATCGTAACGTGATTGAAGCCGCCAAAGCGGCGGGAGTGAAACTTATCGCCTATACCAGCGTGCTGCATGCGGATACATCACCGCTGGGCCTGGCAGAAGAGCATGTCGCGACAGAAAAAATGCTGCAGGATTCAGGTATTCCGTTCGTGTTGCTGCGCAACGGCTGGTATACCGAGAACTATATCGCCAGCGTGCCGTCAGCCCTGCAGCACGGCGTATTTATCGGCAGCGCCGGCGAAGGCAAAATCGCCTCTGCCTCCCGTGCAGATTACGCCGCCGCTGCGGCTAAAGTGATGACGCTTGATAATCAGGCTGGCAAAGTTTACGAGCTGGCGGGCGATCGCGGCTGGACGCTGACGGAACTGGCAGCAGAGGTCAGCAAACAAAGCGGAAAAACCATCGTGTATCAGAACCTTGCCGAGGCCGACTTTAAAGCCGCTTTGCTGGGGGCTGGTTTGCCGGAAGGCCTGGCGGCGATGCTTGCAAACTCTGATATCGGCGCGTCAAAAGGCGGCCTGTTCGACGACAGTCACCAGCTCAGCCAGCTGACCGGTCGTCCAACCACTTCGCTTGCGGAGAGCGTCCGCCTCGCGCTGTAATTATTAACTATCCGTTAAACGCGGGCATCCCTACACTAATGGGATGTCCGCACGGGGAAGTTAACGTGCAAGGCGTTGGGCAATACCGGGGAGGCGATTACCGGTGACGGCTGGTAGTACCGCATGATTTATCCCGAACCTGAAATGCTCGAAGCGATTACCGGTGAGCGCAACCGGTGGCGCCCGTGCGCTATCAAAAATTGGTCTGCCGTTAGCTAAACCGCAAGCTGATACAATACTCGCCGCACTTCTCTCGTTACACTTAACACAAAGAACTAACCGGACGGTAAAGATGTTAACTGGCGTGCTGTATGCCCTGATGGCGGGACTGATGTGGGGATTGATTTTCGTAGGCCCGATTATCGTGCCGGAGTATCCCGCGGCGTTACAGTCCACCGGGCGTTATCTGGCGCTTGGTCTGATAGCGATTCCGCTGGCCTGGGCTGGACGGCAGCGCCTGCGTCAGCTTAGCGGCCAGGACTGGTTCACGGCGCTCAAGCTCTCAACCGTCGGGAATCTGATTTACTACGTTTGCCTTGCCAGCGCTATTCAGCGTACCGGCGCACCCATTTCGACGATGATTATCGGTACGCTGCCGGTTGTTATTCCTGTTTTTGCCAACCTGCTTTACAGCAAGCGCGACGGTAAGCTGCCGTGGCGGCGGCTGGCTCCTGCTCTGGGCATCATTGCGATTGGGCTGGTGATGGTGAATACCGCTGAGTTACGCAGCGGTCAGTTTGGGTTTAGCTGGTGGCGCTATGCGAGCGGCATCTGTCTGGCATTTGTTTCAGTTGCCTGCTGGGCCTGGTACGCGCTGCGCAACGCACGCTGGCTGCGGGAAAATCCTGATAAAAATCCAATGATGTGGGCCACTGCACAAGGGCTTTCGACGCTGCCTTTTTCACTGCTGGGATATATCGCCGTTTGCTTCTTTATGGCGCAAAGCGACGCTGATTTCGCGCTGCCTTTCGGGCCGCGTCCGGAAGTTTTTGTCACGCTGATGTTCGCCATCGCCCTGCTCTGCTCCTGGCTTGGCAACCTGTGCTGGAATATCGCCTGCCAGCGCCTGCCGACCGTTATCGTTGGCCCGCTAATCGTCTTTGAAACCCTGGCCGGGCTTGCCTATACCTTTATGCTGCGCCATAGCTGGCCGCCGATTCCGACACTTCTGGGCATCCTATGCCTGGTCACCGGCGTAGTGCTGGCGGTGCTGACGAGACCGCAAAAACAGGAAGCGATCGAAGTAGCAATTTCGCCAAATAAATAACGCGCTACCTCATAAGAGTCATAGCCTTCCCTTAAAGATGCATTTAATATACATCTTATGTTTTCTATGATGAGGTATTCATTC
>DALYUA010000070.1:0-10434 GCA_031993245.1 Buttiauxella sp.
CGGTTCCTTCTGGCTTACCGTGCAGCCAGGTCAGGTTTTGCATATCCATTACGCACGAGCCTTATGCAGTAGCGCTACCGCCTCACAGGCGATGCCTTCGCCACGCCCGGTAAAGCCGAGCTTTTCTGTAGTCGTGGCTTTGACGTTTACGTCGTCCATGTGGCAGCCGAGATCTTCGGCAATAAACACACGCATCTGCGGAATATGCGGAGCCATTTTCGGCGCCTGGGCGATTATCGTCACGTCCACGTTGCCCAGCGTGTAGCCTTTGGCCTGAATACGACGCCAGGCCTCACGCAGCAATCCGCGACTGTCCGCACCTTTCCAAGCCGCGTCGGTATCCGGGAACAGTTTGCCGATGTCGCCAAGCGCTGCGGCGCCGAGCAGCGCATCGGTTAATGCGTGCAGCGCAACATCGCCGTCAGAATGGGCCAGTAACCCTTTTTCGAACGGGACACGCACGCCGCCAATAATAATCGGGCCAACGCCGCCAAAAGCGTGTACATCAAAACCATGTCCGATACGCATTATCAATTCTCCGTTTGGGTTAACCGCGTGAGGTAAAACGCCGCCAGTGCCAGATCTTCAGGACGGGTAATTTTTATATTATCGGCACGGGCGCTAATTAATTCTGGATGGAAACCACAATATTCGAGCGCAGAGGCTTCATCGGTAATTGTCGCTCCCTCGTTCAGGGCGCGAAGCAGGCAGCTACGCAGCAACTCGAGCGGGAACAGTTGCGGAGTCAGCGCATGCCAAAGCTCTTCGCGCTCCACGGTATGGGCAATAAGAGGCTTGCCCGGTTCGCCGCGCTTCATGGTATCGCGCACCGGCGCGGCCAGAATGCCGCCCACCTTGCTGCTTTGCGTGATAGCCAGCAAGCGCGCTAAATCATCCTGATGCAGGCACGGACGAGCCGCATCGTGCACCAGCACCCATTTAGCGTCTCCTGCGGCCTGCAGGCCTGCAAGAACTGAATCGGCGCGCAACCCTCCCCCGGTCACCACGGCGATCTGCGGATTTGAGGCCAGCGGCAATGAAGCGAACCAGGAATCTCCAGGACTGATTGCGATGATGACACGACTGACGCGCGGATGAGCCAGCAGGCTCGCCACGGCATGTTCAAGAATAGTTTTATCGCCGATTTGCAGGTATTGCTTTGGACATTCCGTTTGCATGCGGCTGCCGATCCCGGCTGCCGGCACCACGGCAATTACGTCCGGGGAGGAGTCTGCCATGCGTTATCACTTATGCTGATTTATCGATTGTTCTGCGCGGCATTATTGCCTGCGCGCTTAGAGGTGTCGGGCACCAGACGGTAGAAAGTTTCACCGGGTTTGGTCATGCTCAACTCGTTGCGTGCGCGCTCTTCGATAGCCTCCTGGCCGCCGTTAAGATCGTCAATTTCAGCAAAAAGCTGATCGTTGCGCGCCTTAAGCTTAGCGTTGGTTGCCTGCTGTGCAGCCACGTCTTCATTGACGCGCGTGTAGTCATGCACACCGTTTTTTCCGAACCACAGCGAATACTGCAGCCAGACCAGCAAGGCCAGCAATAGCAGCGTTAGTTTACCCATCCTGCCCCCTGAAAAACGGCACAATCATCCCACAACTTTATGTCGGACTCCACCTGGTTGCCCCGGCGAGTCGTCGAATTTGCGGCAGAATTTATCACAAATTGCGCCGACATGCGCGCTTGCGGGAGGTTTAGCTTCAATCGGGGCCGATAAATCTGCTCAGTTTCATCCGCTGGCAGAGTTAACCCATAAGCCACATAAATAAAGCGCCGAACATCAGCGCCACGGTCAGCAGGGTTGCAACACAGCTATAATGCAGCCGCCCGCGAGCCAGCGAATGTAGCGCAATGCCCACGACGACGGCGACAGGCATCAGCGCAAGGAAGAAAGGCCAGGTATAAAGGAAGAAGAATAGCGTGTTAGGGCCGTACATCAGGAAGGGAATACCCAGCGCCAACAGCCACGACAAAAAGCCGATGAACGCACCCGGTAAAGACCAGGCGGTATCTTCGACTGACGGGCTGGTTTCAGCCTGTGTGATAACAATGTTCGAGCTGTTGCGCATAACGAATCCGTTGACTTGAGTGACCAGACGCGGTTATGCGTCCGGTACTGTCTTTAGGATTTGATAATATCGTCACGGCGCAGCAGGTCTAATAATTGCGCAATCAAATTTGTTACCAATTGTTCGCCGTCTAAGTGAATTTCTGGCTTATGCGGTGACTCATACACCGCATCAATACCGGTAAAGTTGCGCAGCTCGCCAGCGCGGGCTTTTTTATATAAGCCTTTAGGATCGCGCGCTTCACAAATCGCAAGCGGCGTATCAACAAAGACTTCGATAAACCGTCCCTCACCCATTCGCTCACGTACCATTTGCCTTTCTGCACGATGCGGGGAGATAAAAGCAGTCAGCACGACCAGCCCGGCATCCACCATCAGGCTGGCGACTTCCCCCACGCGACGGATGTTCTCTTTACGATCTTCATCGCTGAAGCCCAAATCGCTGCACAGGCCGTGGCGCACGTTATCGCCGTCAAGCAAATAGGTGCTCACGCCCAGCTTATGCAGCGCTTCTTCCAGCGCGCCGGCCACGGTCGATTTACCGGAGCCGGACAAGCCGGTGAACCACAGCACCGCACCACGATGTTGATGGAGCTGCTCGCGCTGCTGCTGCGTAACAGGATGAGGATGCCAGACGACGTTTTCGTCGTGCTCAGCCATTACTTGCCTCCCAGCAAATCGCGGGCATCCCAGTGCGGGAAGTGACGACGCACCAGCGCATTCAGTTCCAGTTCAAAAGCGCTGTAAGCCGAAGGTTCCTGATAAACTTCTTCCTGCGGCTCGCGCACCATACCGGCGCCAACGGTGACGTTGGTCAGGCGATCGATAAAAATCAGCCCCCCGGTCACCGGATTTTCCTGGTATTTATCCAGTACCAGTGGTTCATCGAATGTTAAATCAACCAGACCGATACCGTTCAGCGGCAGGCTTTCCACCACGCGCTGCGTCAGGGTATTAATCTCCACCTGATGATGAATGTTAGCGACGCGCGCGCGGGTTTTCTTGCCGGCAACTTTGATATCATAGCTTTGGCCCGGCAGCAGCGGCTGTTCCGCCATCCACACCACGTCAACTTTTGCCGTTTGCACCGCCGGATGCGTATCGCCTGCGTCTACCAGCAAATCTCCACGGCTGATATCAATTTCGTCTTTCAGCACTAAAGTGATCGCTTCGCCCGCAGCAGCTTGTTGCAAATCTCCATCAAAGGTTACGATTCGCGCAATAGCGGACTCGACGCCGGACGGTAAAACTTTTACCCGCTGTCCGACTTTTACCGAGCCTGAGGCAAGCGTGCCAGCATAACCACGGAAATCCAGGTTTGGCCGATTCACATACTGAACAGGGAAGCGCATCGGCTGCTGCTCAACCAGACGTTTTACCTCCACCGTTTCCAGAAGCTCCAGCAGCGTAGGACCGGTGTACCAGGGCATGCTCGCGCTTTGCGTCGCCACGTTATCGCCTTCCAGCGCGGAAAGCGGCACAAAGCGGATATCCAGATCTGACGGCAGCTGTTCGGCAAACGCCAGGTAATCCTGTTTGATCTGCTCGAATCTCTCTTCTTCAAAGCCGACGAGATCCATTTTGTTGACGGCCACAACCAGATGCTTGATCCCCAGCAGCGTGGAAATAAAGCTGTGACGGCGAGTCTGATCCAGCACGCTCTTACGCGCATCGATCAGCAGGATCGCCAGCTCACAGGTTGAAGCGCCGGTTGCCATATTGCGGGTGTACTGCTCGTGGCCCGGCGTGTCGGCAATAATAAATTTTCGCTTCTCGGTAGAGAAATAGCGGTACGCCACGTCGATGGTAATGCCCTGCTCGCGCTCGGCCTGCAGGCCGTCCACCAGCAAAGCTAAATCAAGCTTCTCGCCCTGGGTGCCGTGACGTTTGCTGTCGGTGTGCAGGGAAGAAAGCTGGTCTTCATAAATCTGACGCGTGTCGTGAAGCAGGCGGCCAATAAGCGTACTTTTACCGTCATCGACGCTGCCGCAGGTCAGGAAGCGCAGCAGGCTTTTATGTTGCTGAGCGTGCAGATAAGCTTCGACACCGCCCTGCTCCGCGATTTGTTGTGCAATTGCGTTATTCATTATGCGCTCCTCAGAAGTACCCTTGACGCTTTTTCAGTTCCATAGAACCGGCTTGATCGCGGTCGATTGCTCGTCCCTGACGCTCGCTGGTGGTGGAAACCAGCATCTCTTCAATGATTTCCGGCAGCGTTTGCGCTTCGGATTCAACGGCACCGGTCAACGGCCAGCAGCCCAACGTGCGGAAACGTACCATTTTCTGGGCGATAACTTCGCCCGGCTGCACGTCAATGCGGTCGTCATCAACCATCAGCAGCATGCCGTCGCGCTCCAGCACCGGGCGCGGCGCCGCAAGGTACAGAGGAACAATTTCAATATTTTCCAGGTAGATGTACTGCCAGATATCCAGCTCGGTCCAGTTGGAAAGCGGGAACACACGAATGCTTTCGCCTTTATTAATCTGGCCGTTGTAGTTGTGCCACAGTTCGGGACGCTGGTTTTTCGGGTCCCAGCGGTGGAAGCGGTCGCGAAACGAATAGATACGCTCCTTGGCGCGCGATTTTTCTTCATCACGGCGTGCGCCGCCGAAAGCCGCATCAAAACCATATTTGCTCAGCGCCTGTTTCAGACCTTCGGTTTTCATGATGTCCGTGTGCTTAGCGCTACCGTGGACAAACGGGTTGATGCCCATTGCCACGCCTTCCGGATTTTTATGCACCAGCAGTTCGAAACCGTAGTTTTTCGCGGTACGGTCGCGGAACTCATACATCTCACGGAATTTCCAGCCGGTATCCACATGCAGCAGCGGGAACGGCAGCGTGCCCGGATAGAAGGCCTTACGAGCCAAATGCAACATCACCGAGGAATCTTTGCCGATCGAGTACATCATCACCGGATTGGAAAATTCGGCTGCGACCTCACGGATGATATGGATGCTTTCAGCCTCCAGTTGCCGCAGGTGAGTGAGTCGTTTTTGGTCCATAACCTTCCCTTAAAGCTGCGAGTATTACGGCGGGATCTGCTCCTGCCGTTTAAATGAAATTAAAAGGGACTATATGACGCGGGCATATTTCTTATGAAATTACGAATTGGAATGACTAGTTCCGTAAAGGAATAACGTCGTGATTTTGCAAATCACAAAATGTGCTGAACGGACTATTTATCGGGAGTTTAAGATGATTTGGAATTGTGTAACCCCGGTCACAGTTTCATACTACGCAGGCAAAAAATTACTGAAAATAAAAAGGACCAGTTATGTTTCCCGCATTGCGCCGCTGGGCTATTTACCTGGCGCTTGGCGTAGGTTTCGCGTTTTCCGCAGGGGCCGCTCCCGTGCAGCCAGGCGAAACCGCTAATTTGCAGACTCGCCACATCGCCACCGTTTTTCCAGGACGAATGACCGGCAGCCCGGCCGAGATGTTAGCCGCAGATTATCTTCAGCAGCAGTTCGCTCTTTATGGCTATCAAAGCGATATTCGCCGTTTTAATACGCGCTATCTCTACACCACCAAAGACGGTCACCAGAACTGGCACAACGTCAGCGCAAGCCAGGTGATTGCCGCACGCGAGGGAAAAGTCCCGCAGCAGATTATTATCATGGCGCATCTGGATACTTACACGCCGTTAACCGACAACGATGTGAACGACAATCTCGGTGGGCTGACTTTGCAAGGCGTGGATGACAATGCCTCAGGCCTCGGCGTAATGCTGGAGCTGGCGCAGCGTCTGAAAACGGTGCCGACACGCTACGGCATCCGTTTTATCGCCACCAGCGGCGAAGAGATTGGCTCGCTCGGCGCGGACAATATTCTTAAGCGCATGAGCGAGAGCGAAAAGAAAAACACCCTGCTGGTGATTAACCTGGATAACCTGATTACGGGCGATAAGCTCTATTTTAACAGTGGAAAATCCACGCCCGCGGCGGTGCGTAAGCTCACCCGTGACAGGGCGCTGAAGCTTGCACGTCAGTTGGGCATTCAGGCGACGATAAATCCGGGGCTGAATACAAAATACCCGAAAGGGACAGGCTGCTGTAACGATGCCGAGCCTTTTGACAAAGCGGGTATTCCGGTGCTGACTGTAGAAGCCACCAACTGGTCGCTGGGTGAAAAAGACGGGTTTCAGCAACGCGCAAAAAGCAAAGCGTTCCCGAATGGCTCAAGCTGGCATCAGGCTACTCTCGACAACCAGTCGTATCTGGATAAATGGCTACCGGGACGCATTAAGAAACGCAGCCACGACGTGGTGCGCGTGATGTTTCCTCTGGTGAAAGAGCTGGCTAAAGCGGGGAAATAAACTGTTCCCCACCGTAATGGGGACCAGATTAACTTTACTCGTGCAGACCGCACTCGCGCTTCAGACCAAAGAAGCGCGTCTCTTCTTCTGCCATACCCGGCTCCCACTTGCGCGTGGTATGGGTATCGCCGACCGACAGATAGCCCTGATCCCACAGCGGGTGGTATTTCAGACCGTGTTCGGTGAGATACTGGTAAACCGTGCGGTTGTCCCAGTCGATAATTGGCAGGATCTTAAACACGCCGCGCTGAATCGCCAGTACGGGTAAATTCGCCCGGCTGCCGGACTGTTCGCGCCTGAGACCGGCAAACCAGGTTTGCCCGCCCAGCTCCTGCAACGCACGGTTCATCGGCTCAACTTTGTTGATCTCGTTGTATTTCTCGATGCCTTCAACGCCCTGCTCCCACAGCTTGCCGTAGCGAGCTTCCTGCCATGCCGCGCTTTCCTTCGCACTGAACACTTTCAGGTTCAGCTTCAGCTTGTCCGTCAGCTCATCAATAAACTGATAGGTTTCCGCAAACAGATAACCGGTATCGGTAAGGATCACCGGAATATCCGGGCGCTGCTGCGTAACCAGGTGCAGACTCACCGCCGCCTGGATACCAAAACTCGAGGACAACACAAACTCACCGGGCAGGTTTTCCAGCGCCCAGCCCACGCGCTCTTGCGCGCTGAGCTTTTCGAGCTGAGCATTTACCTCGGCCAGCGCCATCACGCGCTCGACCTTCGGTAAGTCGTTCAGTGCTTTTAGATCGAGTACGGACATACGCTCCTCGCTTAGGTTATTCCCAAAAATCACGAGCCGGGTCGAGCACCGGACGAACAATACCGGCACGGATGGTGAAATCACCGAAGCCTTCGTCAGCTTCACGCTCTTTCGCCCAGCGACCTACCAGCACATCAATCGACGCCAGAATTTCTGGCTCGGTAATATTTTCACGGTACATGCGTGGAATACGCGTGCCGATGCGGTTACCGCCGATATGCAGGTTGTAGCGCCCCGGTGCTTTACCCACCAGGCCGATTTCCGCCAGCATTGAGCGGCCGCAGCCGTTCGGACAGCCTGTTACGCGCAGGACAATGTTTTCTTCGCCCACGTGATGCTTTTCCATCACATCTTCAACTTTAGTCACGAACTGCGGCAGGAAACGTTCCGCCTCGGCCATCGCCAGCGGGCAGGTCGGGAACGACACGCAGGCCATGGAGTTTTCACGCTGGGGTTTCACCGCGTGCATCAGCCCATGATCTTTAGCGATCTGCTCGATTTTAGCCTTTTCACTTGCCGGTACGCCCGCCACGATCAGGTTCTGGTTAGCGGTGAGGCGGAAATCGCCTTTGTGGATCTTCGCAATTTCCATCAGCCCGGTTTTCAACGGACGGCCCGGGTAGTCAAGAATACGACCGTTTTCGATAAACAGCGTCAGATGCCATTTGTCATCAATACCCTTTACCCAGCCAATACGATCGCCGCGACCGGTGAATTCGTAAGGACGAATCGGTTCGAAGGTAATACCCGCGCGTCGTTCCACTTCCGCTTTGAATACGTCGACGCCAACGCGCTCAAGCGTGTATTTAGTCTTGGCGTTTTTACGATCGGTACGGTTGCCCCAGTCGCGCTGGGTGGTGACAACGGCTTCCGCTACGGCCAGCGTATGCTCAAGCGGAATATAGCCAAACTCGCTTGCGGTACGGGCGTAGGTTGCTTTATTGCCGTGTTCAATAGACAGGCCGCCGCCCACCAGCAGGTTGAAGCCCACCAGCTTGCCGTCTTTGGCAATCGCGATGAAGTTCATGTCGTTGGCGTGCAGATCGACGTCGTTTTGCGGCGGCACCACAACCGTGGTTTTAAATTTACGCGGCAGGTAAGTAGCGCCCAGGATCGGCTCTTCGTCGGTTGTCGCGACCTTCTCCTGATCCCACCAGATCTCGGCGTAGGCACGAGTGCGCGGCAGCAGATGCTCGGAGAGCTTCTTCGCCCACTCGTAGGCTTCCTGATGCAGTTCGGACTCAACCGGGTTCGAAGTACACAGCACGTTACGGTTCATGTCGTTGGCGGTCGCCAGCGCGTCCAGGCCCACTTCATGCAGCATCTCATGGGCCGGCTTTACGTTCTTTTTCAGCAGGCCGTGAAACTGGAATGTCTGGCGGTTGGTCAGACGAATGCTGCCGTAAATCGTTTTATCTTCAGCGAATTTATCAATGGCGCGCCACTGCTGCGTGGTGATGATGCCACCCGGCAGGCGGCAGCGCAGCATCATGGCGTGACGCGGCTCCAGCTTCTGCGCTGCGCGCTCGGCGCGGATATCGCGATCGTCCTGCTGATACATGCCGTGAAAGCGGATAAGCAGGAAATTGTCGCCCTTAAAGCCACCGGACAGCCCGTCCTGTAAATCTTCTTTAATAGTGCCACGAAGGAAATTACTTTCACGCTTCATGCGCTCGGCATCAGACAGTTTTCCTTCAACCACTAACGGTCCAGGGTGTTTTTCGCTCATTAGTAGACATCTCGCTGATAACGGCGCTCAATGCGCAGCTCACTTAAAAATTCATCTGCCGACTCGAGGTCCATACCACCGAACTCGGCTACCACTTCCAGTAATGCCTGCTCAACGTCTTTCGCCATGCGATTGGCATCGCCGCAGACATAAATGTGGGCACCTTCGTTAATCCAGTTCCACAGTTCCGCGCCTTTTTCGCGCAGCTTATCTTGTACGTATATTTTATGTTGCTGGTCACGGGACCAGGCGAGGTCGATATTCGTCAGCAGGCCCTCTTTGACGTAGCGCTGCCATTCCACCTGATAGAGGAAATCTTCAGTAAAGTGCGGATTGCCGAAGAACAGCCAGTTTTTGCCCGTTGCGCCATCGTTTTCACGCTGCTGCATAAAGGCGCGGAACGGCGCGATGCCGGTGCCTGGCCCAATCATAATCACCGGCGTTTCCGGGTTAGCCGGCAGGCGGAAGTTATCGTTATGTTCGATGAACACGCGCACTTCGCCATCTTCTTCAAGCCTGTCGGCGAGGAAGCCTGAAGCGCCGCCGGTGCGGGCGCGGCCTTCTATGTCGTAGCGCACAACGCCAACGGTAATATGCACTTCGCTGTCGGCCTCGGCCTGCGAGGAAGCGATGGAATACAGACGCGGCGTAAGCGGACGCAGCAGTTCGATCAGCTGTTCTGCGGTCAGCTCAGCCGGAGCGTAACGCACCATGTCGACAATCGGCGTGGTCTGGGCAAAGTGCTGAAGCCTGGTTTTATCACCCGCCAGATCCAGCAACGCCGCGCTACTGGTAAGCTGGGCATATTTCTCAACAATATTGGTAGTGTTAACCGTCAGTTCGAAATGCCAGGTCAGCGCTTCGGCAAGCGGCAGCGTTTTGCCGTCGACCGTTACGCTTTCGTCACCCTTCAGCCATAGCAGCTCCACCAGCTCTTTTACCAGAGCGGGATCGTTCTGATACCAGATGCCCAGCGCATCGCCCGGCTGATAACGCAGGCCGGACTCCCCCAGATCGATTTCGAAATGACGCACGTCTTTTTCAGAATCGCGACCGGTAATTTTCTGATTAACCGCAAGCGTCGCCGTCAGCGGCGCTTCTTTAGTGTACGGGCTGGTGAAGACTTCGTTTACCACGCCGGTTGCGGTGACCGCAGCCTGGGTTGGGGTTTCCGCCGGTACGCGCGATTTCAGCAGCTCAACGATTTTACCGCGCCACGCCTGGGCTGCGGCCTGGAATTCAACGTCAGAATCTACGCGATCCAGCAGACGAATGCCGCCCAGCTCCGCGAGTTTAGTATCGAAGTCTTTACCGGACTGGCAGAAAAATTCGTAGGACGTATCGCCAAGGCTAAACACGGCAAACGCCGTATCGGTAAGCTTTGGCGCCTTTTTCGAGAACAGGAACTTGTGCAGCGCCACCGCCTCTTCCGGCGGCTCGCCTTCACCCTGGGTGGAGGTCACGATAACCAGCAGTTTTTCCTGAGCGATCTGTTTGAATTTATAGTCGCCTGCATTGACCAGCTTGACGTTCAGTTTGGCCG
>DALYUA010000071.1:0-5336 GCA_031993245.1 Buttiauxella sp.
GTTATTTATCAATACCCTGTTAAGCATAGATCAAAAAAGAGAGAGGCCAAAAATTTGGCGTAGTAAATTGTTAAAAGAAGTAAATTTTTAGACTATTAAACTCAGGCGCTAAGCGCTCGTCAGAATATTCTGTAAAAAAACTCGAGGTGTCATTAAGGTCTACGCGTCTGGCTTTACCCCTTAGTTATTAACAGCGATTGATATATGGTTTTTTATTCAGCGTAAGCAGTTTTTTATAAAGCCTGATGTTGCGGTAAGCCATAGCGACGCCACCTTAGCTGGCCCGTTACAGTCCTGTTTTACAGTCGAACGTAAACTTTATTTTACGAAATCATTCAATAAATGGGCATTAACCGCCATATTATTTATAACTGTAACGTATTATTTACGGAATATGGATTGCAATCTTTACTGTGCATGATATGGTATCGCTTCCTCACCGAGGAAAAACGACTATCGCAAACGAGCTAAACAGGACCGCCATCATGCAAAAAGACGCGCTGAACAACGTTCATATTTCTGACGAACAGGTATTGATCACTCCGGATCAGCTTAAAGCGGAGTTTCCTCTCACTGCCGCACAGGTTACGCAGATCGAAGAATCACGCCAGACCATCTCGGATATTATCGCCGGGCGCGATCCTCGTCTGCTGGTGGTTTGTGGACCTTGCTCGATCCACGATCCGGAAGCTGCGATTGAATACGCTCGTCGTTTTAAAGAACTCTCTGAGCAAGTCAGCGATAGTCTGTACCTCGTAATGCGCGTCTATTTTGAGAAACCACGTACTACCGTGGGCTGGAAAGGGCTGATTAACGATCCACACATGGATGGCTCGTTTGATGTGGAAGCAGGTCTGAAAATCGCGCGTAATCTGCTGGTGGAACTGGTCAGCATGGGCTTGCCGCTGGCAACTGAAGCGCTCGATCCAAACAGCCCACAATACCTGGGCGATCTGTTTAGCTGGTCGGCAATCGGCGCTCGTACCACAGAATCCCAGACTCACCGTGAAATGGCTTCCGGTCTTTCAATGCCGGTGGGCTTTAAAAATGGTACCGACGGCAGCCTGGGTACGGCAATTAACGCGATGCGCGCCGCTGCAATGCCGCACCGTTTTGTCGGCATCAACCAGGCGGGGCAGGTTTGCCTGCTGCAAACTCAGGGCAATCCGGATGGTCACGTGATCCTGCGCGGCGGTAAAGCGCCAAACTACAGCCCGGAAGATGTGGCTCAGTGCGAAAAAGAGATGGAGCAGGCGGGACTGCGTCCGGCCTTGATGATAGATTGCAGCCATGGCAATTCCAACAAAGATTACCGCCGCCAGCCGGGCGTGGCTGAATCCGCCATCGCGCAGATTAAAGATGGTAACCGTTCGATTATTGGCCTGATGATTGAGAGTAATATCCATGAGGGGAATCAATCGTCTGAGCAACCACGCAGCGCAATGAAATACGGCGTTTCCGTCACCGATGCCTGCATCAACTGGGAAACAACGGAAAGCCTGCTGCGTGAGATCCATAAAGATCTGCACGGTACGCTTGCGGCGAGTAAGGCATAAGAGGTTTTACTATGGTTGCTGAATTGACCGCGTTACGCGATCAAATCGATGAGGTAGATAAGGCGTTGCTGAACCTTCTGGCACGCCGCCTGGAGCTGGTAGCGGAAGTTGGCGAAGTCAAAAGCCGCTACGGTTTACCTATTTATGTTCCCGAGCGCGAAGCGACAATGCTGGCATCGCGCCGTAAAGAAGCTGAAGCGCTTGGCGTTCCGCCCGATCTCATTGAGGATGTACTGCGCCGCGTGATGCGTGAGTCCTATTCCAGCGAGAACGATAAAGGGTTTAAAACGCTTTATCCGGCATTACGGCCGGTGGTGATTGTCGGCGGTGGCGGCCAGATGGGGCGTTTATTTGAAAAAATGCTTACGCTTTCTGGCTACCAGGTTCGGATCTTTGAAAAAGAAGACTGGTCCCGGGCTGCGGAAATGATGGCTGACGCTGGCATGGTGATCGTCAGCGTGCCAATTCATCTTACTGAAGAAGTTATTGCCCAACTGCCGCCGCTGCCTGCAGACTGCGTGCTTGTCGATCTCGCGTCGGTTAAGAATGGGCCGCTGCAGGCCATGTTAGCTACCCACAATGGGCCGGTATTAGGCCTGCACCCGATGTTTGGGCCGGATAGCGGCAGTCTGGCAAAACAGGTTGTGGTCTATTGCGATGGACGCCAGCCGGAAGCCTATCAGTGGTTCCTGGAGCAGATACAGGTCTGGGGCGCGCGCTTACATCGCTCCAGCGCCGTTGAGCACGACCAGAATATGGCGTTTATACAGGCGTTGCGCCACTTTGCCACTTTTGCCTATGGCCTGCATCTGGCGGAAGAGAACGTGCAGCTGGAGCAGTTGCTGGCGCTCTCGTCGCCCATTTACCGTCTGGAGCTGGCGATGGTCGGGCGTCTGTTTGCCCAGGATCCTCAGCTTTACGCCGATATCATCATGTCGTCGGAAAGTAACCTTGCGCTAATTAAGCGTTACTACAAAAGATTCGGCGAGGCGATTGGCCTGCTTGAACATGGTGATAAGCAGGCGTTTATCGACAGCTTCCGCAAGGTTGAACACTGGTTCGGGGATTACGCCCAGCGTTTCCAGAGCGAAAGCCGCACTTTGTTACGTCAGGCAAATGATAACCGTCAGTAGCAGCAAAAAGGTTTTATAATCAAAGCCAGCGGGAAAGCCCGCTGGCTTTTTTTTGCGATAAGGATACCTGAGATGGCACAGCCGCAAGTCCTGTTTGATTACACCGGTCACCTACCTGAATGCCCAACGTGGAACGCAGAAGAACAGAGCCTTTACTGGACTGATATTCTTGAAAACGAAATCCATCGCTACCACCCGGCTAGCGCCAGGCATGACGTTATTCAATTTTCCGAAGAGGTGGGCTGTTTTGCCTTTCGTGAAAACGGCGGTTTTATCGTGGCGTTACGCAGCGGGATTTACCTCACCAATCAAACGGGTCTTATCACCCATACGGTCTGTGATAATCCGAATAATCCAGAGCTTGCGCGTTTTAACGATGGTGGTACCGATCGTGACGGACGTTTTTATGCGGGAACATTCTGGGGGCCGGGCGATTACAACGGTGCCCTGTTGTGCCGCGTTGATAACGATTTGACGCCGCATGTCATTCAGCATGACATTCATGGCGCGAACGGTCTGGCTTTTAGCGAAGATAAAAAATGGATGTACACATCTGATACGCCGAATAGCGTCATTTATCGCACGCCACTGGATGAAAAGGGTGAACCTGGCGTACGGCAGGTATTCAAAAGATTTGCGCCGGGGGAGGGTATCCCTGATGGTGCTGCCATGGATACGGAAGGTTGCTACTGGACCGCATTGTTCGATGGCTATCGCATCGCACGCTTGTCCCCACAGGGAGAAATCCTGGAAGAACACGCTTTGCCAGTACGTTGTCCAACGATGGTCTGCTTTGGCGGTGATGATATGAAAACGCTGTTTATCACCACCACGCGGGAAAATATGGATGAAGCGGAAATCGCTCAGCGTCCACTTTCGGGCGCTATTTTCGCGCTTCAGGTGAATGTTGCGGGTCTGGCAAAACTGAAGTTTAAAGAAAGCCAGT
This sequence comes from Buttiauxella sp., assembly GCA_031993245.1. GTDB lineage: Bacteria > Pseudomonadota > Gammaproteobacteria > Enterobacterales > Enterobacteriaceae > Dryocola. The sequence continues at coordinate 3,636 of DALYUA010000071.1, forward strand.
AAGCCAGTAAGCCAGCATGGCGCTGGCTTACTTCGGCCAGCGTTAGGGATTGACCGGCACGACATTCTCGCTTGGGTAGCTGCCGAGCACCTTCATCGAACGGGTGATCTCGCCCAGCTCCCGCAAGGCTTTCTGCATTTCCATATTTTTCAGGTTGGCCTGAATATCCAGATAGAACATCTCTTCCCACGGGTTGCCGTTGATCGGGCGGGATTCGAGCTTCGTCATAATCAGATTATGGTTGCGCAGAACCAGCAGGGCTTCGACCAGGGCACCAGCCTGCTGGCCTGTCGCAATAAGCAGCGTCGTTTTGGCCGGAACCTGCTCTGAGACGTCGATGGCTTTACGTGCCAGTACGACGAAGCGGGTAATATTTTGCGACTGATTCGCCAGGTTACGTTCAAGCACCTGCAGGCCATAGAGCGCGCCACCGGCTTCGCTACCCAGAGCCGCGACATGGGGAGAATTAGCCTGAGCAACTTTTTCCATAGCGGCGGACGTGCTTTCGCAGTATTCAATCTTCCAGTGTGGATAACGATTGATGAACTGGCTGCACTGCTGGAAAGGCTGCGGGTGGCTGTAAACTATTTCGATTTTTTCTAACTCTGTTGTGCCGCTTACCAGAACGCAGTGGTCGATAGGCACCGTCATTTCACCAACGATTGAAAGACTGGTGTGCTGGAGCAGATCGTACACCTCATTAATCGCGCCGGAGCTGGTGTTCTCAATTGGCACCACGGCGTAATCGGCCTGGCCGGTCTCTACCTGGTTGAAAATATCATGGAATTTGGCGCAGCCGCTTTCGATAAACTGTTCGAAATGGCGTGCGGCGTACTGACGGGCTGCAAGGTGAGAGTAAGAACCTTTAGGACCGAGGAAGGCGATGCGGGCAGAGTGCGGATTAGTTTTATTCAGATGTTGTTGCAGCAATGCCTGCTGGGTCAGAACCGAATCTTCGATGATGAGCTGGAACAGACGGGTAATATAGTGCGCATCCAGTTGATGTGTTTTACCCAACGTAATCAGGCGTTCAAGCAAGTCCCGCTCGCGGTCAATGTCTCGTACCGGGCGGTGAGACTCGAGTTTCGCCTTACCCACTTCTACGGCAAGCCCGCGGCGTTCCGCCAGTAGCGCCAGCAGCTTTACATCCAGAGCGCTGATTTTATCGCGCAGAGCCAGCAAGGGGTTTGTCTCATTCATAACGCTACCTTTTCGATGTCCATAAAAAAGGCCTCCCGTTTGGGAGGCCTGTTTGTTCGTCTTCGCATTCTTTATCACACGACGAATTGCCTCCCGGTCAGGGGAAGGTAAAAAAGAATGCGAAGAAAAACGGTAGAAGTCTCATGGGCTGTTTCCTGACAAGTCTGAAGGTTAACTTACTCGGTCTGTTTTCGCCCTGTCAATAAAAAACGCGCCGGGAGACGCGTTGAAGATAACTGACAAAGAAGGAAAAAGCGTGGTTTTTCCTTCTTTGTGATGGCATTGCCGAAAAACAACCAATTGATTTTCCAGTTTATTTTTACAAAGGTTCTGATTGTTTTTTGCCAGCCAGGGTTGGTTATCAACAAAAAACGCGCCGGGAGGCGCGTTGTTGATGTGAATTCACTTTCAAAATTACTCTTCTTCAGACTCTTCTGCGAAGGCAACATCTTTCACTGAGCCTGTGGCACGGCGCGCTTCACCTTTGTGCTGCACCTTGTT
>DALYUA010000071.1:5436-10414 GCA_031993245.1 Buttiauxella sp.
CATCTTTCACTGAGCCTGTGGCACGGCGCGCTTCACCTTTGTGCTGCACCTTGTTTAACTGCCGCTCCAGCTTATTTATTAATTCGTTGATGGCCGTATACATATCGTCATGTTTAGCGCTCGCGACGAGTTGTCCGTTCGGCGTACTTATGGTGGCATCAGCCACAAAACCCTGGGGTTCTTTGGACAAAATTATGTGTGGATTAATAAGGTGAGTTTGCCACTTGTCCAGTTTGGTGAGACGGTCCGCGACGTGCTGGCGAATAGCTGGGGTGATTTCCATTTGCTTGCTGGTAATGTTCATTGTCATAAAGTTACCTCTTGTCTTTCCCGTCTTGGTAACTTCAGCATACCTCGCTCAATGTCAAAATGTGTGATTAGAATCACGTTATTTTGTCACTTTTTGTCAAGGAAGCCTTTTTGTGAGGCAGCACAGGATAACCGCCGATACCGCTTGTGGAACGCCAAAATAGCGTTCATATTTGATGGGATGACCTGACGCTAAACCGTTTCAGTTTTGCGCTAAGGACAATAAAAACGGCAGCCTGGGCTGCCGTTTTGTCGTGCTGGTTTCGCTAATTAGCTGTTATTGGCGTTGGCTGCGATAATTTTTGCCACCTTGTCCGCCTGACCCGGCATTTGCATTTCACGATATGCATTTTCCATCAGCTTTAACCCGTCACGAGTTGCCTGGGTGTCCGGGTAATCGCGCAGCATGCCTTCGACACGGTTAACAACCGCCACCCACGCGCCGCGTTTGGTGTAGTATTGCGCCACGGAAAGTTCATACTTAGCCAGACGATCTTTCAGGAACACCAGACGTTTGCTGGCGTCGGTGACGTACTGGCTGTTTGGATAGCCGCGGACCAGCTTCGAGAAATCATTAAAGGCATCACGCGCGTGCTGTGGATCGCGATCGGAACGATCTACACCAAAGAATCCCTGTAATGCGCTATCATCCAACGCCATATCCGTCAGGCCACGCATATAGAGCACGTAGTCGATGTTCGGATGGGTAGGATTGAGGCGCATAAAGCGGTCAATCGCCGCCTGAGCCAGCGGCAGATCGGCGTTTTTGTAGTAAGCATAAATCAGATCTAACTGCACTTGCTGCGAGTAAGGCCCGAACGGATAACGGTTATCCAGAGCTTCCAGTTGCGTTATCGCCGCTTTAAAGTTACCGTCCTGCAACTTTTGCTGAGCAGTCGCATAGATCTCAGAAGGTGGATTATCAGGAACCTCATCCTTGGAACTGGAGCAACCAGCCAAAGCCAGGCTCAATGTGGCAGCTGCCACCAGATATTTCATACGCGTCATGACGTTTTGACTTTCCTCAGAATGTTATTCCGGGAGGCTCACATTTCCAGCTCCCGATGAAGACCAGCTACAATAGCACACTATATTAAACGGCATTGCCGTAAAACCCAACGTTAACGAAGAAGCTGTCTATGGCACAACTAGTACAACTCAACGCAACAGTATCCGAATCTCAACTCGGTCAACGCTTAGATCAGGCTTTGGCCGAATTGTTCCCGGATTATTCACGTTCGCGTATAAAAGAATGGATTCTTGACCAGCGCGTGCTGGTCAACGGCAAAGTCAGCGACAAACCGAAAGAAAAAGTGTTGGGTGGAGAAAGCGTCACCATCAATGCCGAAATCGAAGAGGATGTACGCTGGGAAGCGCAGGATATCCCGCTCAATATTGTCTACGAAGATGATGACATTCTGGTCATCAACAAGCCTCGGGACTTTGTTGTTCACCCAGGCGCGGGCAACCCTGACGGGACCGTGCTGAACGCCTTACTGCATTATTATCCACCGATTGCCGATGTGCCGCGTGCGGGCATCGTTCACCGTCTGGATAAAGACACCACCGGTTTGATGGTAGTAGCCAAGACCGTTCCCGCGCAAACTCGCCTGGTGGAATCGCTGCAACTGCGTGAAATCACCCGTGAATACGAAGCGGTCGCGATTGGCCACATGACTGCAGGCGGCACGGTAGAAGAGCCGATTAGCCGTCACCCAACCAAACGCACGCATATGTCCGTTCACCCGATGGGCAAACCGGCGGTAACGCACTACCGCATTATGGAACACTTCCGCGTGCATACTCGTCTGCGTTTACGTCTGGAAACAGGCCGTACTCACCAGATTCGTGTTCACATGGCGCACATCACGCATCCACTGGTTGGCGATCAGCTGTACGGTGGCCGTCCACGTCCGCCAAAAGGCGCGTCGGAGGAGTTTGTAGCGGTGCTGCGCAAGTTCGATCGCCAGGCGCTACACGCGACAATGCTGCGTCTTTATCATCCGATTAGCGGCATGCTGATGGAATGGCATGCGCCGATTCCACAGGACATGGTGGAACTGATTGAAGCGCTACGTGTGGATACTGAAGCCCATAGGGATCAAATGGACTGGTTATGAGTAAAACACTCACCCCGCAACGGATTACTCCGGAATGGCCGATTCCGCACGGCGTCGGCGCCTGTAGCTCGACGCGTATCGGCGGGGTCAGCCAGTTCCCCTATGATTCGCTCAATCTTGGCGCTCATTGTGGTGATAATCCTGAGCATGTTGAAGAAAACCGTCGCCTGTTTTATGCGGCGGCTGGTTTACCTGCAAATCCGGTCTGGCTGGAGCAGGTGCATGGTAAGGCGGTGTTGCAACTCGGCGGCGAACCTTACGCTTCAAAGCGGGCAGATGCCAGCTATAGCAATACGCCGGGGAGGGTTTGTGCGGTAATGACTGCGGATTGTTTACCGGTGCTATTCTGTAATAAGGCCGGAACCGAAGTCGCAGCGGCACATGCGGGATGGCGAGGATTATGCGAAGGCGTTCTCGAAGAGACGGTCGCTTGCTTTAAAGACCGTCCCGAAAACCTCATGGCCTGGCTTGGGCCTGCCATCGGTCCGAATGCATTTGAGGTTGGCCCGGAAGTTCGCGAAGTGTTTATGGCTAAAGATGCGAAGGCAGATACGGCTTTTCGCCCCGTGGGTGAAAAATATTATGCCGATATCTACAGCCTTGCACGCCAGCGTCTTGCAAATCTGGGGATAAAACAGATCTACGGCGGTAATCGCTGCACTCACAGCGAAACAGGCGATTTCTTCTCATATCGCCGTGACAGAATCACCGGCCGTATGGCAAGTTTCGTTTGGCTGATATAACCTATAGAATCAAGACGATCCAGTGCGGGTAACTCAACGCTTACATATTTCAGGTCATTAACCTTGAATAATTGAGGGATGACCTCATTTAATCTCCAGTAGCAAATTTGACCTGTATATGGGAGGAGTTATGCGTCTGGATCGTCTTACCAATAAATTCCAGCTTGCCCTCGCCGATGCCCAATCTTTGGCTCTCGGGCACGACAATCAATTCATCGAACCTCTTCATCTGATGAGCGCATTGCTCAATCAGGAAGGAGGATCTGTACGTCCTTTACTGACCTCCGCTGGCGTGAACGCGGGGCTGCTACGCACGGCAATCGAACAGGCACTGAGCCGCTTACCGCAGGTTGAAGGAACCGGCGGGGATGTACAGCCTTCGCAGGATTTGCTGCGTGTGCTTAATCTTTGCGACAAGCTCGCACAGAAACGAAACGACAATTTTATCTCGTCAGAACTCTTTGTTCTGGCTGCGCTCGAATCGCGCGGCACATTAACCGACTTACTGAAATCAGCCGGCGCCACCACGGCAAATGTGACATCTGCGATTGAGCAAATGCGTGGAGGCGAAAGCGTGAACGATCAAAGTGCCGAAGACCAACGTCAGGCATTGAAGAAATATACCGTCGACCTTACCGAGCGGGCCGAGTTGGGCAAGCTTGATCCGGTCATTGGTCGTGATGAAGAAATTCGTCGCACCATTCAGGTATTGCAGCGCCGCACCAAAAACAACCCGGTACTCATCGGTGAACCAGGCGTAGGTAAAACAGCCATCGTTGAAGGCCTGGCGCAGCGCATTATTAATGGTGAAGTGCCGGAAGGTTTGAAAGGCCGTCGCGTATTAGCTCTGGATATGGGCGCGCTGGTGGCCGGGGCGAAATACCGCGGTGAATTTGAAGAGCGTCTGAAAGCCGTGCTTAGCGATCTTTCAAAACAGGAAGGCAACGTCATTCTGTTTATTGATGAGCTGCACACAATGGTTGGTGCGGGTAAAGCAGACGGCGCAATGGACGCGGGCAATATGCTCAAGCCTGCGCTGGCGCGTGGTGAACTTCACTGCGTGGGCGCCACCACGCTGGATGAGTATCGCCAGTATATAGAAAAAGACGCAGCCCTTGAGCGCCGCTTCCAGAAGGTATTCGTGGCGGAACCCTCTGTGGAAGACACCATCGCTATTTTACGTGGGCTGAAAGAACGCTACGAGCTGCACCATCATGTGCAAATTACTGACCCGGCAATTGTTGCGGCCGCAACCTTGTCGCATCGTTATATTGCTGACCGTCAGTTGCCGGATAAAGCCATCGACCTGATCGACGAAGCGGCTTCCAGCATTCGTATGCAGATTGACTCGAAGCCGGAAGAACTTGACCGCCTCGATCGCCGCATCATCCAGTTGAAGCTTGAACAGCAGGCGCTGAAGAAAGAATCAGATGAAGCCAGCCAGAAGCGCCTGTCTATGCTTGAAGAGGAGCTGGGGCAGAAAGAGCGTGAATATTCGGTGCTGGAAGAGGAATGGAAAGCCGAGAAAGCATCGCTTTCCGGCACGCAGACAATCAAGGCTGAGCTGGAGCAGGCGAAAATTGCCATCGAGCAGGCTCGTCGTGTAGGCGACCTGGCCCGCATGTCCGAACTGCAATACGGGAAAATTCCTGAGCTTGAGAAACAGCTTGAGGCTGCGACTCAGAGTGAAGGCAAGACCATGCGTCTGCTGCGTAATAAAGTAACCGACGTAGAAATTGCCGATGTACTGGCGCGCTGGACGGGGATTCCTGTCGCCCGCATGCTCGAAGGGGAGCGCGAAAAACT
>DALYUA010000072.1:0-10268 GCA_031993245.1 Buttiauxella sp.
GGCTGCCCTTCTTTGCCCCACGGTTCACCTTCCCAGCCTTCGACCAGGAAAAACCATAACGTGATGTGTCTGTCCGGGAACTGATATGCCAGCGTCTCGAACCGGGCATAACGCGTCGCGTTAATTCCCGTCTCTTCCTGCAACTCTCGCACCAGAGCCTGCTCGGGCGTTTCACCTGATTCGATCTTCCCACCGGGGAATTCCAGCTTGTTTGCCATGTGGGCATCAGCCGCTCGCCGGGTGATGAAAATCTCGTTCTGCGAGTTGCGAATAATACCTACGGCTATTTGTAATTGTTTCATTTTTATGCAGATGCTCCCCATAAAAAAGGCGCAGCAAGCTGCGCCTTTATCATTCACAATGCGTTTAGCTCAGACGACCATGGCACTGTTTGAATTTTTTACCGGAACCGCAAGGGCACGGATCGTTGCGGCCGACTTTACGCTCGCCAGTTTCCGCTGCCAGGGCAATTGCTGCCTGAGTATCGTCATCGACGTGGCTCAGTTGCTGCATTTGCGCCAGACGCTCAGCTTCCTCACGGCGCTGCTGCTCCATTGCTTCAACTTCTTCCGGCATACGTACCTGAACTTTGCTCAGGGTGCTTATCACTTCGTATTTCAGTGATTCAAGCATGGCAGCAAACATGGAGAAGGATTCGCGTTTGTATTCCTGCTTAGGATCTTTTTGCGCGTAGCCACGCAGGTGGATCCCCTGACGCAGATAGTCCATCGCGGCCAGATGCTCTTTCCACAGCGAATCCAGCGTCTGCAGCATGACGCCTTTCTCGAAGTGACGCATCATCTCAGCACCAACCACCTCTTCTTTGTGCTGATAAACTTCGATGGCATTTTGCAAAATACGCTCACGCAGCGTTTCTTCATGCAGCTCAGGCTCTTTATCCAGCCACTCTTTGATTGGCATATCAAGATCGAAGTCGTTTTTCAGACGATCGATAAGGCCCTGAATATCCCACATCTCTTCCAGAGACTGCGGCGGGATATGCGCATCGATGGTAGTTTTGAACACGTCTTCGCGGATGCTGTTGATAGTTTCACTTACGTCGCTTACATCCAGCAGTTCGTTACGCTGGCTATAGATAGCGCGGCGCTGGTCGTTGGCAACATCATCGTATTCCAGCAGTTGCTTACGAATATCGAAGTTACGGCTTTCCACTTTACGCTGTGCGTTGGCAATCGCTTTGGTTACCCACGGGTGTTCAATCGCCTCACCTGGCTTCATGCCCAGTTTACGCATCATGTTAGACACACGGTCTGAGGCGAAAATGCGCATCAGGGCATCTTCCATAGAAAGGTAGAAACGAGAAGAACCCGCATCGCCCTGACGACCAGAACGGCCACGCAGCTGGTTATCGATACGGCGAGATTCGTGGCGCTCGGTACCGATGATATGTAAACCGCCGGACGCCAGTACCGCCTCATGACGCACCTGCCAGTCAGCTTTAATCTGTGCGATCTGCTCAGGTGTCGGATCGTCAAGCTCGGCCACTTCCGCCTGCCAGCTACCGCCCAACACGATATCCGTACCGCGGCCCGCCATGTTGGTTGCGATAGTTACGGCTGCAGGGTAACCCGCCTGCGCAACGATACCCGCTTCGTTGGCGTGGAACTTGGCGTTCAGAACGTTATGCTTAATACCCGCTTTGGTCAGCTCGGCTGAAACCACTTCGGATTTCTCGATAGAGATGGTCCCCACGAGTACCGGCTGGCCGTTCGCCGTACGCTCTTTAATGTCTTCGATGATCGCGCCGATTTTGTCCATTTCGGTCATATAGACCAGATCCGGCATGTCTTTACGGATCATCGGACGGTTGGTCGGCACCACGATGGTATCGAGTTTGTAGATGGAGCTGAATTCGAACGCTTCGGTATCTGCAGTACCGGTCATGCCGGCCAGCTTCTCGTACAGACGGAAATAGTTCTGGAAGGTGATGGAAGCCAGCGTCTGGTTCTCGTTCTGAATATCCACGCCTTCTTTTGCTTCCACAGCCTGGTGCAGGCCATCTGACCAGCGACGGCCCTGCATGGTACGGCCCGTGTGTTCATCCACGATGATGACTTCGCCATCTTTAACAATGTAGTCAACGTCGCGAGTAAACAGCACATGGGCACGCAGTGCTGCGGTAACGTGGTGCATCAGCATAATGTTAGTCGGGGAGTAAAGCGACTCGCCCTCATCCATCATTCCTGCGTCCATCAGCAGTTCTTCGATTTTCACCAGCCCACGCTCGGTCAGGTTAACCTGGCGGGATTTTTCATCCACGGAGAAGTGGCCTTCGCCCTGAAACGTATCGGAGTCTTCTTTTTCCTGACGGATCAGGTGAGGAATGATGGTGTTTACTTTTTTGTACAGCTCGGAGCTGTCTTCGGCCGGACCGGAAATGATAAGCGGAGTACGAGCCTCATCAATCAGAATGGAGTCAACCTCATCCACCAGCGCATAGTGCAGTTTACGCTGAACGCGCTCCTCAGGGCTGAACGCCATGTTGTCGCGCAGATAGTCAAAACCGTATTCGTTGTTGGTGCCATAAGTAATATCAGCTGCGTAAGCTTCACGCTTGGCTGGCGCTGGCATCCCCGGCAGGTTGATGCCCACGCTCAGGCCAAGAAACTCGAACAGCGGACGGTTATTTTCCGCATCACGCTGGGCCAGATAGTCGTTCACGGTTACTACGTGAACGCCTTTACCGCTCAGCGCGTTCACGTAAGCAGGCAGCGTTGCTGTGAGCGTTTTACCTTCACCGGTACGCATCTCTGCGATGCAGCGATCGTTGAGCACCATACCGCCGAGCAGCTGTACGTCAAAATGACGCATACCGAATACGCGCTTACTTGCTTCACGCACAACGGCGAAAGCTTCAGGAATTAACGTTTCCAGCACTGCGCCTTTTTCCAGACGGGCGCGGAACTCATTGGTTTTAGCCTTCAGCTCATCGTCAGAGAGCTTTTCCATTTCCGGTTCCATGCTGTTAATCATGGACACCACTTTGCGCATACGGCGCAATGAACGATCGTTACGACTGCCAAAGACTTTAGTTAATAGTTTGATTAGCATAATAAATTCTCAAACGCCTGCATCAGAGCAGATCTACAGATAGTGTTATAATTGAAGGAGATTTTTTAGCTGAGGCGTTGGGGTCCGGCGCGAATACCCTGCACCTGGCCTACCCACACTGCAGTGCTGAATACCGCAACGGAGGGTGGCTGCCAGAGTGAAATATGGCGAACAATAACGGGAGGCTTGCTTTCGTGGGTTAATAGCGCGTTGAGCGTATCCAGCAAAGCGAGATGCTGCGCCTGAAGCGGTATACTCTCTTGTGCTACCGGCAGCGCTTGTGGTGCCATAGCGAAAGAAAGATGGCGGATTACGGTACGGATGGCATGCTGATGCCAGTAATCCACGTTAAAAGACGGGCGGCGAGTGCTTTCCTGCAATAGTGCCAGGCTATCGAAGCTAACCTGATTAAGATAGTCCTGACTGCTGGCAGAGGTTTCCGCAGGCGCGTTATGACCGGTATTTCCGCTTAGCGCAGGCATGCCAAAACTTGCCGCGACCATCCCTAACAAGAGATGCGGCCAGAAATAACGTCTGCCAAAATGTCGCCAACGATTTAGAATACCAATCACTTTTTCCGCCGGAGCTTATTATATGCGCGATAGTCGCCCGCAATCTTTAGATACTCTGTTCGACGATGCCGGGGCGCAAGGCATGCTGCAGAACGTGCAACAGCGCGCAACAGCCTTATTACGGCTCAACCGGGCAGTGAGAAGCATCTTGCCTGCTCAACTGCATCCCTGGTGTCGGGTTGCAAACTTCCGACAGGGGATCCTCGTACTTGAAACGGCGAATGCCAGCTGGCTGATGCGGTTACGCTACGAACAAGCCACGCTGCTGAGTGCATTGCGCGCACAAATACTACCATCATTGACGTCGATCGACATCAGGATTAATCCAACGCTTGCAGCAATTGGCAAGGATTCCGTACAAGAAAACAGCATTCAGTCACGGAGCGGGCAATTTGAGGTCAATCGGGAATTAAGCGAGCAGAGCGCGGAAGCGTTACGGGAGGTGGCTAAACGTAGCCCGGACAAACTTAGAGCGGCAATAGAACGACTGGCTTCGTTGGCCGGAGAGAGTACCAACAAAAACCAGTCGTAATCGAGAGCTTGCGTTACGCCAGTACCATAGTTGGTGCTTTGAATGCCAGCGGAAGTTCAGCGTCGTCTTCAAAGGTTGCCCATTCCCAGGCTTCCTGCTTCGCCAGAACTGCCTGCAGCAGTTTGTTGTTCAGGGCATGACCCGATTTATAGGCGGTAAACGCGCCAATAATATTGTGGCCACACATGAACAGGTCACCGATAGCGTCCAGCATTTTGTGACGAACGAATTCATCTTCAAAACGCAGGCCGTCTTCGTTCAGTACGCGATAATCGTCAACAACGATGGCACAATCGAAGCTGCCGCCCAGGCACAGACCGCGGGACTGCAGATATTCGATATCACGCATAAAGCCGAAGGTACGAGCGCGGCTGATCTGGCGCATAAAGGCGTCTGCAGAGAAATTCATGCTGTAACGCTGGGTACTGGCATCAATCGCCGGATGGTTAAAGTCGATGGTAAAATCTAACGAAAAACCATTGTACGGCCTGAATTCAGCCCACTTATCGCCGTCTTCAACACGAACCGTCTCTTTAACGCGTACGAATTTCTTCGCACAGTTCAGTTCGTCGATGCCGGCATCAAGGAGCAGGTAGACAAACGGCGCAGCGCTACCGTCCATAATCGGGATTTCTGGCGCATCGACTTCAACAATAATGTTGTCGATACCCAGCCCCGCGAGGGCAGCGTTAAGGTGCTCAACGGTAGATATCCGCACATCGTGCTCGTTCACCAGGCAAGTACAGAGCATGGTATCACGCACAGATTTGGCATCTGCCGGAAAATCTACCGGAGGATTCAAGTCGGTGCGACGATAGATGACCCCGGTATTGGCCGGCGCAGGGCGCAACGTCAGTGTGACCTTTTTGCCGGTATGTAAACCGACGCCAGTCGCCTGAACGATACGTTTAAGTGTCCTTTGTTTGATCATCGTATAATCTCGCCAAATTACTTATCCAACCGAAGTGTATCTCACAATCGGCAGGCCAGTTTAGCACAAAGAGCGGAGATGCCCAACTTCCGGTTTATTCTTAATCAGCCTGCTTACGCAAAAACGCTGGAATATCCAGGTAATCAGGTTCCTTCGCCGCTTGCGGCGTGTTGTCATTAACGACTTTAGCAGCAGGCTTCTGTTCCTGAGTCAAAGGCGCCATACCGTGCTGCTGGTAGCGATCCATAACAGGTTGTTGAGTCTGCTGTTTGTTCGTAACCAGAGTAATTTCAGGACGCTTGTCCATGCCAATACCGGTTGCAACAACGGTAACACGCAGTTCGTCATTCATCTCTGGGTCCAGAGAGGTACCGATAACTACGGTCGCATTATCAGAAGCGAACGCACGGATAGTGTTACCCACGGTTTCGAACTCATCCAGACGCAGGTCGAAGCCAGCGGTGATGTTAACCAGCACGCCACGCGCACCAGACAGGTCGATATCTTCCAGCAGCGGGCTGGAGATCGCCATTTCTGCTGCTTCTTCCGCACGGTCTTCGCCGCTTGCCACGCCTGAACCCATCATGGCATAACCCATTTCGGACATCACGGTACGTACGTCAGCAAAGTCGACGTTCATCAGGCCCGGACGAGTAATCAGTTCAGCGATACCCTGCACGGCACCTTTCAGTACGTCGTTCGCCGCGCCAAAAGCGTCGAGCAAAGAGATACCGCGGCCAAGCACTTTCAGCAGCTTGTCGTTTGGAATAGTGATCAGGGAATCAACGTGTTTTGACAGCTCAGCGATGCCCTGCTCCGCGAATGCCATACGCTTCTTGCCTTCAAAGTTGAAAGGCTTAGTTACAACGGCCACGGTGAGTATACCGAGGTCTTTAGCTACTTCCGCAACAACAGGTGCTGCACCCGTACCGGTACCGCCACCCATACCTGCGGCGATAAACACCATGTCTGCGCCTTCAAGTGCGGCACGCAACGCATCACGATCTTCATCGGCTGCGGAACGGCCCACCTCAGGATTTGCACCAGCACCCAGACCTTTGGTAATACCATTACCAATCTGGATTGTCTGGCCTACTGCAGTTTTACGCAACGCCTGAGCGTCAGTGTTCACCGCAAAGAAATCAACGCCTTCGATGCGCTCGCGCACCATATGTTCAACGGCATTACCGCCGCCGCCACCGACGCCGATGACTTTAATCACCGCGTCGTTGGTCAGTTCCATAGGTTCAAACATAGTTTCTCTCCGTTTTGTGCCTGTCGCCTGAGACCGCTAATTTTGTCCGGTCTCTTATAAAAATTAAAACTCTTTTCTCAGCCAGCTATTGATTCGCTTAAACCATGAGCCGACAGAGGTCCGTTTTTCCACTTCTGCTTCACCACTGAGATGAGACTCCTTCCCGTAGTGCAGCAAGCCGACGGCAGTCGAATAGTACGACTCCTGGGCATAATCAGTCAGGCCAGTAATATTTAACGGCTGTCCGATACGCACCTGCGTATGGAACACACGCTGAGCACAGGCCGCCAGGCCTTCAATTTGCGCAGCGCCGCCGGTTAATACAATCCCCGCGGCCAGGTGGTGCTTCACACCCTGCAGGCGGAGTTGTTCCTGTAACTGTAAAATCTCTTCATTGACCAGGTTGAGCAGCTCGGTGTAACGCGGCTCGATAACCTCAGCAAGCGTTTGACGCTGCAGGCTACGCGGTGGGCGGCCACCCACGCTCGGCACTTCAACGTTTTCGTCTTTGCCGACGATGGAGCCTAGCGCACAACCATGGCGTACTTTAATAGCCTCTGCATCGCTTGGCGGCGTGCCGAAGGCATAGGCGATATCGCTGGTTACCACGTTCCCTGCATAAGGAATAACCTTGGTGTGGCGCAATGCGCCTCCAGTGTATACCGCGATGTCCATTGTACCACCACCGATATCAACTACGCAGACGCCCAGTTCACGTTCATCTTCGGTTAAAACGGCGTAGCTCGCAGCCAGCCCAGCAAAGATAAGTTGGTCAACTTTCAGACCACAACGTTCAACGGCCTTAACGATGTTTTTAGCCATATCGTTGTGGCAGGTGATCAAATGCACCTTGGCCTGCATACGCACACCAGATAACCCTACCGGATTTTTAATCCCTTCCTGATAGTCGATGGCATATTCTTGCGGGATAACGTGCAGAACGCGATGTTCGTCACGAACGCGCACTGATTTTGCGGTATGAACGACGTTTTCCACGTCCTCCTGCGTAACCTCTTCTTCAGAGATAGGCACCATACCAATTTCGTTCTGGCAGCTAATATGTTTGCCGGACAGCGCCAGGTAGACCGAAGATATCTGGCAATCTGCCATAAGCTCGGCCTGGTCAATTGCCCGCTGAACGCATTTCACGACCGACTCAAGGTCGTTAACTCCGCCTTTATCCATCCCACGAGATGGGCAGCTACCCACGCCAATAATATTGACCATACCGTCGGGCAGAACTTCCCCTACTAAAGCGGCGACCTTCGCGGTCCCGATCTCCAGTCCAACTACCAGTTTTCTGTCCGTCGCCTTGATCATTGTTGTTCTGCCTGTGCCTGATTCTGTTGCTGATTAGGATTTGGTTCCTGTACGGGAGCGGGCTGCCAGCCTACTGCCGCGCCAGAGTCATATCGCAAGTCGACATAGCTGACCACTTTACCGTCAGCTTGTTCCTGCTGTTGCAGAACCGGATACAGTTCCACAAAGCGACTCAGGCGTTTCATCGTATCGCCCCGGCCCAGATTGAGCTTAATGCCATTGTTTAGCGTCAACTGCCAGGAACGACGAGCGGTCATTGCCGCTTCTTTCAACGTGAATTTATCCTTTGCCAGCACCTGACCCATCGCGCGATAGCCCTGCAAAACTTCACCTTCGCTCCCTTCAGGGCCGGATAACATCGGTAAAGTCTGCTTTCCGGTACGTTCCGCCGGAACGCTGAAGGCGTTGCCTTCGGCGTCAATCATGTGCTGATCATTCCAACGCGCTATGGGCACATATTCAACCAGATGAATCTTCAATTCGTCCGGCCACTGCTTTCTTACGCTTGCCTGCTTGATCCAGGGCAAACGTTCAATCTGCTGCTGGATGATGTTCACATCCTGCGTCATAAAGGTGCCTGGAGGCCCGAGCGCCAGAATGGACTGGCGAATATCATCATTACGCGTGTAATGCCGATCGCCGGTGACCACCAGCCTGGAAAGCGGTAGTCGCTGAGCATCTTCCATCCAGCCGACCACAATCCAGCCACCGATAAACACCGTAAACAGCACCGCACTCAGGAAGATAATACCCGCCAGACGCCCCCCGTTACTACGACGGGTATTGCCAGGCTCTTCCTGGCGATTACGCGCATTCAGGGCTGCTTGCGACATATCAGTCCGCCAGGTCCAGAATACGTACTACCAGTTGTGAAAAAGTCATCCCCGCCTGACGCGCCGCCATTGGCACCAGGCTATGGCTGGTCATACCCGGCGACGTGTTCACTTCCAGCAGATAAAACTGCCCGTCGCCATCCTGCATGACGTCCACCCGGCCCCAGCCGCTGCAGCCTAAGATCTGCCAGGCTTGCAGCACCAGCGCCCGCAAATCCTGCTCGCGCTGTTCGCTTAAGCCACCCGGGCAGAAATATTGAGTTTCATCAGAGAGATACTTCGCGTCATAATCATAGAAGGTTCCAGCCGGCTGGATACGAATTGACGGTAATATTTCCTCACCGAGGATGGCTACCGTGTATTCAGGCCCGCTTAACCATTTTTCGATCAGCACTTCTTCATCGTGTTTGAAGGCTAATTCCAGCGCCGCTGGCAGTGCCGCAGCGTCATCGACTTTTGACATTCCCACACTTGAGCCTTCACGACTCGGCTTAACAATAACCGGCAGGCCCAGCTGGGTGATTCGTTCTAACGCTGCAGCAGTAATGCCTGCTTGCGCATCCCGACGAGTCAATGCCACCCAGGGCGCAACCGGTAAACCCGCACCTTGCCACAGCAGCTTGGTACGCCATTTATCCATGCTGATAGCCGAAGCCATCACGCCGCTGCCGGTGTACGGAAGATTGAGGAATTCCAACAGCCCTTGCAGCGTACCATCTTCCCCACCACGGCCATGCAGCGCGATGAAAACTTTATCGAACCCTTTAAGCTTGAGTTCGGTCACTGCGGTTTCTTGCGGATCAACGCCATGAGCGTTGATACCCGCTTCTTTCAGGCCCGCCAACACGGCTTTTCCTGACTGCAACGACACTTCACGCTCTGCGGAATTTCCACCCAGCAGGACAGCGATTTTATCAGCCATGGTGGTCTTCCTCTTTAGCCTGGGGCCGCAGTTTACTTTCAGCCAGTTTTTTTGCGATTTTGCCAACGTTGCCTGCGCCCTGTACCAGAATCAAATCATTTCCAGTCAACACTGGCGCAAGGATATCCGCAATCTCACTCGCCTCCGGCACCAGAATCGGATCAACTTTGCCGCGACTGCGAATGGTCCGACACAGCGAGCGGCTGTCTGCCCCTGGAATAGGCGCTTCACCGGCGGCATAGACATCCAGCATCAGCAAAGAATCCACATGCGACAGCACGCCAGCAAAATCGTCATACAGATCGCGAGTGCGGGTAAAACGATGCGGCTGGAAAATCATCACCAGATTTTTGTCTGGCCAGCCTGCGCGCGCTGCTTTAATTGTCGCATCCACTTCCGTCGGATGATGGCCGTAGTCATCTACCAGCATCGCGCTACCTGCTTTGCCATTTACCGGCGCCAGCGAATACTCGCCCAGGAAATCAAAGCGGCGACCGGTACCCTGGAAACTCTCCAGCGCACGCAGGATAGCGTCATCTTCAATACCTTCTTCTGTGGCAACGGCAACCGCTGCCGCGGCATTCAACGCGTTATGGCGGCCAGGCGCATTCAGCGTGACGCGCAGCTCCGGCTTATCCAGACGCACGATGGTGAAATGCCCCTGCGGCCCTTTCTGCTGATAGTTTTCAATGCGGATATCCGCATCGTCACTAAAGCCGTAAGTGGTGGTTTGACGACCCACGCGCGGCAGCAGCTCACGTATCACCGGATCGTCCACGCACATCACCGCACGACCATAAAACGGCAAATTATGCAGGAAGTTAATAAATG
>DALYUA010000073.1:0-10250 GCA_031993245.1 Buttiauxella sp.
AAAATTACTTTGATTACGACAGCCTGAACGACGGCCCGTCTGCGCTGCACTGGTTCGGCGTGGATTCGCTGGGGCGGGATATCTTCAGCCGCGTGCTGGTTGGCGCACAAATCTCGCTGGCAGCGGGCGTTTTCTCGGTGCTTATCGGCGCGCTTATCGGCACCTTCTTCGGCCTGCTGGCCGGTTATTACGAAGGCTGGTGGGATCGCATAATCATGCGTATCTGCGACGTGCTGTTCGCTTTTCCCGGCATCCTGCTGGCAATCGCTGTGGTGGCGGTTATGGGCAGCGGGATGGCAAACGTGATTATCGCGGTGGCGATTTTCAGCATTCCGGCGTTTGCTCGTCTGGTACGTGGCAATACGCTGGTGCTGAAACATCAAACCTTTATCGAATCGGCGCGCAGCATCGGCGCCCCGGATCGGACGATAATTTTCCGCCATATCTTGCCTGGCACGGTATCCTCCATCGTGGTTTATTTCACCATGCGCATCGGCACGTCGATTATTTCAGCGGCAAGCCTGTCATTTCTGGGATTAGGCGCGCAGCCACCCACGCCGGAGTGGGGCGCAATGCTAAACGAAGCGCGAGCGGATATGGTGATGGCCCCGCATGTGGCGCTCTTTCCAAGCCTTGCGATCTTTCTGACGGTGCTGGCGTTTAACCTGCTGGGAGATGGGTTGCGGGACGCGCTGGATCCGAAGATTAAGGGATAGTTTCGAAAAAAGGTGGATGGCGCTTACCCGTTCTACGAAATGCGGTTTGTAGGGCGGGTAAGCGTGAGCGCCACCCGCCGCCAGCTAACTTAAACTAAAGTACCCCACAGGTCATATTCGTCCGCGTTTTCAACCTTCACGCGCACCACATCACCTGGTTTCAGTTTGGTTTCGCCGTTGAGGTAAACCGCGCCGTCGATTTCCGGGGCGTCCGCCATGCTGCGGCCAATCGCGCCTTCTTCGTCCACTTCGTCAACGATAACCAGAATCTCGCGGCCTACTTTTTCCTGCAGACGCTCGGCGGAGATCTGCTGCTGTAGCTGCATGAAGCGGTTCCAGCGTTCCTCTTTCACCTCTTCCGGTACCTGGTCTGCCAGTTCGTTGGCGGTCGCGCCTTCAACAGGGCTGTATTTGAAGCAGCCTACGCGATCGAGACGGGCTTCTTTGAGGAAATCGAGCAGCATCTGGAAATCTTCTTCGGTTTCGCCAGGGAAGCCGACGATAAAGGTGGATCGCAGGGTCAGGTCCGGGCAAATCTCACGCCACTGCTTAATGCGCTGGAGCTGTCTGTCCACGCTGCCCGGGCGCTTCATCAGCTTGAGAATGCGCGGGCTGGCGTGCTGCAAGGGAATATCCAGATACGGCAGGATTTTGCCTTCGGCCATCAGCGGGATTACATCATCAACGTGCGGGTAGGGGTAAACGTAGTGCAGACGCGTCCAGACGCCGAGCTTAGAGAGCTGCTCGCACAGGCTGACCATGCTGGTTTTGACCGGTTCGCCATTATAGAAGCCGGTGCGGTGTTTCACGTCCACGCCGTAAGCGGAAGTATCCTGCGAGATAACCAGCAGCTCTTTCACGCCCGCATCCACCAGACGTTTCGCTTCGGCCAGCACATCGCCCACAGGACGGCTGTCGAGATCGCCACGCATAGAAGGGATGATGCAGAAGGTGCAACGGTGGTTACAGCCTTCGGAAATTTTCAGATAGGCATAATGACGCGGCGTCAGCTTCACGCCCTGTTCCGGCACCAGGCTCAGGAACGGATTGTGCTTAGGCTTTGGCACATAGTGGTGAACATGCTGTAAAACTTGTTCATAGCTGTGCGGCCCGGTGATTTCCAGCACCTTCGGATGCACTTCGCGAATTTGATCTTCTTTGGCACCCAGGCAGCCGGTCACAATGACTTTGCCATTTTCGTTCAGCGCTTCACCGATCGCTTCAAGCGATTCTTGTACCGCGCTATCAATAAAACCACAGGTGTTCACGATAACCATATCGGCATCGTCATAGCTGGGCACGACGTCATACCCTTCGGTGCGCAGCTCGGTGAGAATTCGTTCTGAATCGACAAGGTTTTTCGGGCAGCCGAGGGAGACAAAGCCAATACGGGGTTGATGCATGGATGTACGCTCACAAAGTAAACAGGAAATAAAAACCGGCCGATTCTACACGGGTTTAGGGTAACGCTCTACCAGATGTTATCGCGGACAACTTTTCAGCCTTTTCCTGCCCTTTACGACATCTCTTATTTTGCTTGCCGCAGCGGTACGCTTTATTATCACTGCCGTTTCATCCAATGATAATGACCTCACCCACAAGGACCCTTTAATGCGCAAGATCCTCGCTTTAACCGGCATGGTTGCGGCCACGCTGTTGCTGTCTGCCTGTAACGCTATTCCTACACCGCTAAATACACCGTCGGAGACGGCGCAAAAATTTGTTTGCGGCGGGGAGAAATTGGCGCTGGACGGCGATTATGCTTTTTATAACGGCAGACGCTACTCCTATCAGCACATGAGCGGCGGCCAGGCGCTGTATCGCTACCACAGCAGCCAGCTTGCGGTGAAAAAAGAAGGCAATAACCGCACGCTGGTCATCGACCTGAGTTCAAAGCCTTGTGTTGCCGCAAATTAACCCCGCCTTCTTGCTAATGAGCTGCCGCCGCACGTGAAGGCCTACCAGACGCTAATCCTGACGTTAAGTTGCCTGCTGGCAGGATGCGGCACGCTCTCGAACGTTGCACCCGTGGCGGAAGTGCCGCCGCAGGCGCAGCGTGCCTGCGGCGATCCTCAAACGCGCAATATTGACGCGTGGTTGCCGCTGATGGTTAAGCAACACTCCCCCGGCATGGTGGTGGGTGTTATTGACGCTCAGAATCAGCGCCATTACTGGCGCTATGGCGTGACGGACCGCGAACATCGCAACCCGGTCAATGAGAATACGCTCTTTGCGGTGGGATCGCTCAGCAAAGGAATGACCGCAGAAGCCACAGCGGTGCTGGTGGCACAGGGCCGCCTGCACTGGTCTGACAGGCTTGAAACGCTGCTGCCGCCGACGGTTTCTCTGAGCGATGACGCGAAGAAAATTACGCTGCTGCAGCTCGTCACCCACACTTCTGGCCTGCCGCGCCAGAATATGGATTTGCCGATGCTGGCCGCATTCGTCCGTTATCTGGGGAACGGGGAAAACTTTTATGCCCATCTGGACAGCGACCGGGTCGTTGAGGATCTGGCGTACTTTGTAAAGCCTGCAAACGATGAGCCTCGTTATTCAAACCTCGGCTACGCGGTGCTGGATTATGTATTGAAATACCAGACCGGGCAGCGAGCGGACCAGCTTGTGGAAACCCTGCTGTTTGCCCCTCTGGGTATTCATAACGCCAGCTTCACGCCGCAGAAGTTAAAAGCCTGGCCGCTGCGGGCGATTGGCCACGCGGGCAGCCAGCCGAAATTTGTCCCGGCCGGACAGGTTGTACCGGACTGGCGGTTCACGGGCAATATGCTTGGCGCAGGCGGGCTATATGCCGATACAGCCGATTTGCTTACCTTTGCCGCTGCGCACCTGGGCAGCAAAGGAAACAGCCTGCTGGACAGCGCCATGCGCGACACTATGCGGGTTTACTATCCGCGCGAAAAAGAAGCCGCAAACATTGCCTGGGTGAGTGATACCTATGGCGAACAGACCATCACTTATCAGGTGGGCTATATCGGCGGCTATTCCAGCTATATTGGCATCGACCGGCAAAATCACTTCGCGGTAGTGGTTTTGCAAAACAGCTTTACCTGGCAGAACAACCTGGGCCACAGCGTGCTGCGTCAGCTATGGCGTGAGCAAAACAGAGCTTCGACCTGTGGCGCAAGCGCCGCCATCTGAAGCACATTTCTCCCTCAGTTTTGCGTTACGCAAAGTTATTGCGGCGGATCAAAATCTGCTGCAATAAAGTCCTTGCCGGCTAAAAAGTGACCATACTCTATATGGGTGTCATGGGTTCACTTCATAGGGAGGATAAATGCATGTCCAGGAGTACGCTCAGGCGCGATCTTCTGCAAAAGATGATCGTTGCAAAAATAGACCTCGCAGCTTATCTCTCGTTGCGGCGGGCGAAAGGTTATATGACGGTCGTCGAGAGTGAACATCTGCGCGATAATCTGTTCGAGTTATGCACCGAGTACCGCCAGAATTTACCCGACGTGGCAATAGTATTTTTGCCACAGGAAATTGCCTCATTTGACAGGGGCATAGCGGCGATTTCTTCTGCCGCCGTCTGTCTGATGACCGGGCAGCATGACTGCCCGCATTACATCGCCATAGACGCCGATAAGCTGGAAAGCTGTCTGGAGAAGCTTTCGAGTAGCCTGAACGGGCTGCTTGTCAGCCGGCAGGCCATCGAGGCGTAACCACGGGGGAGGCAACTCCCCCCACTGCATTTTAAGATTGTGTAAAAATTCTCTCCCGATGAATGCAGGCGGCTACCCTTATGCTGTTACCAGAAAAGGAGATGCTGTATGTCCTGGTCTTCATCCCGCTCGCTTATTATTGCCTCTTTTCTCTGCTTCTCGTCGGTTGTTCACGCCGCAGAGGTGAAAGTCGAGGTGCTGCAAAGCAAGCTCGATCATCCCTGGTCGCTGGCATTTTTGCCGGATAATAAAGGTATGTTGATTACGCTGCGTGACGGTCAGCTCCGCCACTGGCAGCCGGGCGCTGGTTTGGGCGATCCTATTGTCGGCGTGCCTGATGTCTGGGCACACGGCCAGGGCGGGCTGTTCGATGTGGTGTTGGCGCCTGATTTTGAACGCAGCCGCAAAGTATGGCTTAGCTTTGCGGAAGCTGGCGATAATGACAAAGCGGGGACCGCCGTAGGTTACGGCGTCCTCAGCGCCAACCTCAAACGGCTGGAGAACTTTAAAGTTGTGTTTCGTCAGCAGCCCAAACTTTCCACCGGCAACCACTTTGGCGGGCGTATGGCTTTCGATGGCAAAGGACATCTGTTTATAGCGCTCGGGGAAAACAACCAGCGGCCTACCGCGCAGGACCTCGACAAGCTGCAAGGTAAAGTGGTGCGTCTGAATGAAGACGGCACGGTTCCCAAAGACAATCCGTTTGCAGGCAAGCAGGGCGCGCGTGCTGAAATTTGGTCTTACGGACACCGGAACCCACAGGGGCTGGCAATCAACCCTGCAAATGGCGAGCTGTGGCTGAACGAGCATGGTCCGCGCGGCGGCGACGAGATCAACATCCCGCAGGCGGGCAAAAACTACGGCTGGCCGCTTGCGACATGGGGGATTAACTACAGCGGAATGAAGATCCCGGAAGCGAAAGGAGAAATCGTTAAGGATACCGAGCAGCCGAATTATTACTGGAAAGTGTCACCGGCGATAAGCGGCATGGCGTTCTATAACGCAGATAAGTTCCCGCAGTGGAAAGGGAAGCTGTTTATCGGCGCGCTCAAGGAGAAAAGCCTGATTGAGCTGACGATTGATGGCGATAAGGTGACCGGGCAGCAGCGCCTGCTGGACTCGCGTAAACAACGCATCCGGGATGTGCGTGTCGGCCCGGACGGTTTTGTCTACGTCCTGACCGACGAATCTGACGGGCAGCTGCTGAAGCTCAGCCCGTCAGCTTAATGGGATCATAACGATTTTCTGAAACGCCGGACGCTGGGTAAGCTGCTGATACCAGCGTCGCAGGCTGGCGTGCGCGCCCCATTTCACATCGAGGTTCAGCAAGGCGTAAAGCGTTGGCCCCAGTGCGATATCTGCCGGGCCAAACTCTGCACCGCCAAGCCACGGCTGTTTCGCCAGTTCGGCATCCAGAATGCTAAACAATTCGTCGCACTGCACGATGCTTTCTTCAATCAGCTTCTGGTCGCGTTGTTCAGGAGCGGTCCGCACAAGGCCCATAAAGACGCCCCGGTATGGAATAACCAGGGTGGTTGCCGCCCAGTCCATCCATTTCTCGCCGTATGCACGCGCGGCGGGTTCGCTTATCCACAATGAATCCTTTCCGTACTGAGCCGCCAGGTAACGCACGATGGTATTAGATTCCCACAGCGTCAGATTTGTGGTGTCATCATGAACGCACGGCACCAGCGCGTTAGGGTTCATCGCCAGGTATTCTGCATCGTGCGTTTTACCGAATTTTCCGCCCGCCGGAATAGAATGGTACGCCAGGCCCAGCTCTTCCAGACACCACAGCACCTTCTTTACATTGGTCGAATTATCTCTGCCCCAAACGGTTATCATATTTGCTCCTGATTGATGAGTGCGCTTCATATTCAGCGTCTCTGACGTTTAAGAAAACACCTTATCACCGCAATACACCATAAAAAAATAAGCCAGACGGCGGCAGGTACGGAAAATTTCGAATAAACTTAACAAACTTTACCAACGCCGTATTTCCTTAAGTAGATACACACGCTAGCTTACTTACAACTTGAAATACGTGTGGCGGCGTGAGTCGTGACTTTTTTGAATGGATACACGGGTGGTTTTATGAAGAATTTGCTAATCCCTGCGTCGTTACGAGCCCTGTTTGCAGGGACGACCCTTCTGTTACTGGCGGCTCCGGCGGTCGCGGCAGAACAGACGACGGCAAATGCTCCACAGGTTGACGCCAGAGCCTGGATTTTAATGGATTACGCCAGCGGAAAAGTGCTGGCGGAAGGCAACGCTGACGAAAAGCTCGATCCGGCAAGCCTGACCAAATTAATGACCAGCTACGTGGTTGGCCAGGCGCTGAAAGCAGAAAAAATTCACCTTACCGATATGGTGACCATCGGTAAGGACGCGTGGGCAACCGGTAACCCGGTGCTGCGCGGCTCCTCGCTGATGTTCCTGAAGCCGGGAGATTTAGTCTCGGTGGAGGACCTGAACAAAGGGGTAATCATCCAGTCAGGTAACGATGCCAGCATCGCCATCGCGGATTTTGTGGCGGGCAGCCAGGACTCCTTCGTGAGCCTGATGAATAACTACGCGCAAAAACTCAATCTCACCAATACCACTTTTAAAACGGTACACGGCCTGGATGCGCCGGGGCAGTTCAGCACCGCACGCGACATGGCGCTGTTAGGCAAAGCCCTGATTCACGATGTGCCGGAAGAGTACGCTATTCACAAAGAGAAAGAGTTCACCTTCAACAAAATCAAACAGCCAAACCGCAACCGCCTGCTATGGAGCTCAAACCTTAACGTAGACGGCATGAAAACCGGTACTACAGCAGGGGCGGGATATAATCTGGTGGCCTCGGCGACTCAGGGCGACATGCGCCTGATTTCCGTGGTGCTGGGCACCAAAACTGACCGTATCCGCTTTAATGAAAGTGAGAAGCTGCTAACGTGGGGCTTCCGCTTCTATGAAACCGTTACGCCAATTAAGCCAGACGCCACCTTTGTAACGCAGCGCGTATGGTTTGGGGACAGCAGCGAAGTGAAGCTTGGCGCGGGTGAAGGTGGCTCAATCACTATTCCGCGTGGGCAGCTGAAAAACCTGAAGGCAAGCTTTACGCTGACCGAACCGCAGCTTACCGCGCCGCTGAAAAAAGGCCAGGTTGTCGGCGCTATCAACTTCCAGCTAAACGGCAAATCCATCGAACAGCGCCCGTTAATGGTGATGGAGGACGTAAAAGAAGGCGGCTTCTTCAGCCGGATGTGGGATTTCGTATTGATGAAGTTCCACAGCTGGTTCGGCAGCTGGTTCTCCTGATTACCAGAGCAGTTTGATACTCTCCGCCGTGGCGTAATCCATAAATTCCGCGGCGGGTTTTTCATTGCTGATAATAGTATGGAACGACGACAGCGGCCCCATGCAGGCTGGCCGCACTTTGCCGAACTTACTGCTGTCCACCACCAGCACGCAAAGCTGCGACATCGAAAGCGCCCAGTGTTTTACCGGCAGTTCATCAAGATTAAAACAGGTGGCGCCGTGACGCGTGTGCAGGCCCGCCGCCGAGAAAAAGGCGATATCCGGGCAGAGGTTGCGCAAACATTCCTGAAAATTAATCGGCTTGAAAATCGCATTGCTGGCGTGAAATTCACCCCCGCTTAAAATAACGCGGCAGTTGGGTTTGTCCTGTAAAGCGAGAAAGGTGTTCAGGGAGTAGCAAACGCCGGTAAACACCAGGTCGTCATCCAGCGCTTCAATGATGTAAGGCGTGGTGGTGCCGCAATCAAAAAATACCGTCTGATGCGGGCGGATCATCGCCGCCGCCAGGCGCGCGGCCTGACGTTTTTCTTCAATTTGGCGTGTCTTCTGGTCGCTCAACAAATAGTGGCTGGCGGTTGAGCTGCGCGGTTCAAGCACCACATAGCCGCCCAACAGCACCACGGGCCCGGATTCGCTGTTCAAATCGCGACGGATGGTCATCTCTGACACGCCCAGCAGGCCAGCCGCATCTTTAAGATGAATTTTATCGCTGCGTTTTAACGCCTGGATCAGGCGGTTGATGCGTTCGTCGCGCCGGGTTTCCATCATGTAATCTGCATATTCCATTTCCTCGCCCCGCAGAGAATAAGGGGAAGGGGAGTTATTCGATAACGCATATTACCTGCGCCAAAACGCTTAGTCACGCACCCAGCCCTTACGAATAAACAGCGCGAAACAGAAGCGGTGTCCCTGCTGCAGACGCTTATAAATCTGCGCTCCCCAGGCGTTCCACAGCATTTGCGCCACCCCACAGGAACAGAGGCCCACAAGCAATCCACCCAGCATATCCAGCGGCCAGTGCACGCCCAGATATACCCGCGACCAGGCTATTGCGCAGGCGAGGGTAAATAACACCGCGCCGGACCACAAGCGATGCCAGAACCAGAAAGCCAGTGCAAAGGTGAAGATCACCGTACCGTGATCGCTCGGATAGGAATCATCCGCGGCGTGATGGAGGAAGTTGTAGCCGACACCGTCAACAAACGGGCGATCGTGCGGAAACAGATGACCGACAATCCAGGAAAGGGAAACGCTGATAACAATTGCCATCGCGGTTTTAATTACCATCTCGCGTTGGGCGGTAATCTGTTTACGCTGGCCCCACAGCCAAAGAACGGCAATCAGCAGCGGGACTATGTTTATCAGATCTTTGGCAATAAAAATGGCCAGCCTGATTATCCATTCCGGCGAGGCCGGCGTGGCGTTAATCAGTAAAAAGAGCGTTTGATTGAGTTGTTCCATCATAGCGATCCTGGTTCCTTAACTATCCAGGTGGAGACGATGCCGTACACCACCAGCTGCGTTAACCATACCCACCAACCTGCCCACAGGTTGTGGCTGAAAAAGTGCGCGCCGCGCATTACCTGGCCGTAACCCATGGCAAGTCCGAGCGCAATGCCGCCTGCCAGGCAGCACCATGCGAGTGTCGGGCGCTCGCGGTAAAACAAAAAGAACAGCGCCATCACGGCAAACCCGCTTGAAGCGTGCCCCCCGGGGAAGCAGCGTCCGGGGCCGCTCCCCTCGGGCACCTGACCGAACAGCGGATAAGAAATCGCTTTGCCGCCGTACTCCACCAGGTCCCAGGGGCAGGAGTGATGGCTGGTCGCTTTCAGAACGCCCACGGTCAGGGCGCCCAGGCCAAACAGCACGGCGACCGTTATCAGGCGCGACCGGCGGCGAATCAATCCATAAATCAGGGCGATAACGCCCCCGGCGATAACAATATCTTTCAGCAACCGGTGATTGAGCAGATCGAGCAGGTGATTCTTTTGCAGCGGAAAACTGCGGCTTGCTGCGTCATACCAGTAACCCGTAATCAGCCTGTCCAGACCTTCATTGCGCGACAGCCACGTAAACACGACGGCAAGCGCCATGAGGCTGATGAACTGGTAAAGGTAAAAGCGTACCGACAGACGGTAAAGCGGGTTTATCTTAATTACCAAACCTTTACCTGATAAGTGGACATTATCCTGAGCAGCCATAGCAGTATTTTTTTGAGGAAAAACTCAGCATACGCAGGAGATATTAAGAAAACCTTAAACAAAATGAAGGTTGTGCGGTATCTGCAGGCGTCGTCCATAATTCACTATCTCAGGGGCGGTCAATTTATTAAACTGCGCGTGAATTTCGTTTCTTCAGGTCATTATCCTCTCGAGTAACTAATGCAAAATAATAAACGACTGGGCCGCCAGGCACTGCTTTTCCCGCTGTGCCTGGTGCTTTATGAATTCTCAACCTATATCGGCAACGACATGATCCAGCCGGGCATGCTGGCGGTTGTCGAGCAGTACAACGCGGGCATCGAATGGGTGCCGACGTCGATGACGGCCTA
>DALYUA010000074.1:0-10188 GCA_031993245.1 Buttiauxella sp.
GGCGCTGGCTATCAATAAACCGGCGATTATCGAGGCGGTTTTCCAGGGTAGCGGTACGGCGGCGAAAAATCTGCTGCCGCCGGGCGTGTGGAGCGCGGACGAGCAGCTAAAAGATTATGATTACGACCCGGAGAAAGCCAAAGCGCTGCTCAGGGAAGCAGGATTCGCTAAGGGCATGAGCATCGACCTGTGGGCGATGCCGGTTCAGCGTCCCTATAACCCGAACGCCAAACGTATGGCGGAGATGATCCAGGCCGACTGGGCGAAAGTGGGCGTGAAGGCGAAAGTGGTAACCTATGAATGGGGCGAGTATCTCAAGCGCGTGAAGAGCGGCGATCACCAGGCAGCCCTGATGGGCTGGACAACGGCAACCGGCGATCCGGACAATTTCTTCGGCCCGCTGTTTACCTGTACCGCCGCGAATGGCGGATCCAACTCGTCGAAGTGGTGCTACCAGCCGTTTGATAAGTTGATTCTGCAGGCTCGCGCTGAGGCTAATCACGATAAGCGCGTGGCGCTTTATAAGGAGGCTCAGCAGATGATGCACGACCAGATGCCTGCGGTGATGATTGCGCACTCAACGATTTTCGAACCGGTGCGCAAAGAGGTGACCGGCTATGAAATCGACCCGTTCGGAAAGCACATTTTTTATCAGGTTGATGTGAAGTAACGTTTTTCCTGCATGCAAAAAGCCCTGCCGTTTCACGCGTCAGGGCTTTTTTATGCGGTGGATTTTAACGTTGCGTGGAACCCCGAATCTTTAATTTCCCCGCCATCGTCA
Source organism: Buttiauxella sp. (assembly GCA_031993245.1). Taxonomy (GTDB): domain Bacteria; phylum Pseudomonadota; class Gammaproteobacteria; order Enterobacterales; family Enterobacteriaceae; genus Dryocola. Next base: position 782 of record DALYUA010000074.1, read on the forward strand.
CGCGCGTCGCGTTGTCTTCTCCCTGACAAAGATATTCGACGGCCATGCGGCCTAATTCGGTGTAGGGCAACTGCACGCTGGTGAGTTTTGGCGTTAGCTGATCGGCAATGCGCTGGTCATCGTACCCGGCAACCATTACCTGCTGCGGCACCTGAATATTAAGCTGGGCCAGCGCCTGGTAACAGCCCAGCGTCATCCAGTCGCTGGCGCAGAAAATGGCGTCTGGTGGCGTCGGCAACTGCATCACCTGACGGGTAGCGTGCAGCGTTTCGTCAATCTGCCAGTTTGTTTTGACAATCAGCTGTTGATCGAAGGCAAGACCGGCTTTTTCAAGCGCGGCTTTGTAGCCGGCAAGACGCTGGTGCGAGGCGTCCATCCAGTCATCGCCGGTGATATGGGCAATTCGCCTGGCGCCCCGATCGATTAGATGGTGGGTTATCTGCAGCGCGTTCGCGTAATCATCGGGCAAAAAGGTGGGCTGCAGAGGATACGCACGGTCGTAAACATTGAGCAATACCAGCGGCAGCGACGTGCATTTCTCAAAGACGGAAAAATCAATGGCGTTAGTAATGGGCGAGGCGAGAATAATGCCGGCGCAGCGGCGCTGCTCCAGTTGCCTGATGATGCGCAACGCCAGCTCGTTATCATCGCCATAATCATAAATCGTCAGCAGCGCGTCGTGGCGCCAGGCTGCATCCCGGGCCTGGCTTAGCGCATCGACAAAAGGATCGTAGCTCGGCATCGCATTTATCAGTACCGCTATCTCATCCTGTCCTTCCGGCTTATGCGGAGCGGGAATTTTTTTATAGCCAAGCCGCTGGGCCGCCGCGATTACGCGCTGGCGCGTCTCTTCACTGAGTTTAATGCTCTGCGCATTATTTAAAATTAACGATACCGTCGCCTGGGAAACGCCCGCCTCGCGGGCGACATCGGTCATTGTAATTTTGCTTTTCTTTTCCATTGTTTTAGCCATCCGCAGCCTTTCCATGGGCACTATAACACAGCGTGCTGATAGTCACGTTGCGGCTTGGCGGGAATCGCTGGAGTGTGATCCCGCCAGCAATTACCGCATCCAGTACTTGCGCCGGAATACGTTGCTAATAAATATTAGCTAATAATATTAGCGAGTAAATTATCCGGAGGATATATGCGACAACAGTGGACTGAACAGCAGGCAAATGAGTGGTATCAGCAGCAGGGATGGCTATGCGGCTTTAACTATCTGCCGCGCACGGCGGTGAACTGGACGGATCTCTGGCAGGCTGAAACCTTCGATGCGGCCACCATTGATGAAGAGCTGGGATGGGCGCAGGCCGTAGGCTACACCACGCTGCGTACAAATTTACCTTTCATCGTCTGGCAGCACGATCGGCAGGGACTGATAGAGCGCATTGATGCTTTTTTGACTATCGCGGAAAAGCATAACATTCGCGTGATGCTCACCCTGATGGACGACTGCGGTTTTTCAGGTGATGAGCCTTATCTGGGCAAGCAAAAACCGCCTGTGCCCGGCAAACATAACAGCCAGGCGGCTGCCAGCCCCGGTCGGGATAAAGTCTGTGACCGTAGCGTATGGCCGGAAATAGAGCGCTACGTACGCGATATCGTAAGAACTTTTCGTAACGATGAGCGCGTGCTGGTCTGGGATCTGTATAACGAGCCAGGCAACAGGGGCACCTTCGCAACCGGCATTACCGAGGTACTTTATGATGAAAAACTGGAAGCGTTTGCACTGGAACTGATGACCAAAGCTTTTGCATGGGCGCGTGACGAAGATCCCAGCCAGCCGCTTACCGTGGGAGCCTGGCATTTACCCCTTGATGCCGACCAGCCGCAAGAGGAGTTCTTCCAGCATCCTATAGACCAGGCCGCGCTGGCGCTCTCTGACGTGGTGAGTTATCACGCCTATGTCGCTACGCCAAAAATGCTGAGCGTGATTGGCATTATGGAGCAATTGGGCCGCCCGATTATGTGCACCGAATGGCTGGCGCGTCACGTAGGGGGAAATTTTGAAGAGCAGCTACCTTTGATGCACGCCTGTAACGTGGTGCCTTATCAATGGGGGCTGGTGCGGGGTAAAACGCAGACCTTCCTGCCGTGGCCGATTGTGCTGCAAAAACGCGAGGATTACGCCCACCTCTGGTTCCATGACGTGTTTGACGAGCACGGCATTCCTTTCCGCCGTGCGGAAATGGATTTAGTGTCGCGGTTCAGTAAAGCAGACTGGCACCTCCGCGCCTAAATAACGATCTCATGCTTCATCATAATAATGTTCACCCCGGTACCCGCTACCGGGGAATAAGAGGCGGCTACGATGACAATGGCAATGAAAATTCCCGGCAGAGAATTATGGTCTTATTTTGGTTATGGCTTAGGGCAGTGCTTTAGTTTTGGGCTGGTGGGTTCGTTTATTAACTATTTTTACACCGACGTGCTGGGGATCTCCGCGCTGGCGGCAAGTACCATCTTCCTGGTTGCGCGCGCGTGGGACGCCATTCACGATCCGTTTTTCGCCAGTATTATGGACACCATGAACTCTCGCTTCGGCAAATTCCGCCATTTCATGCTGCTGGCACCTTTGCTGATTACGGTGATGACCCTGGCTTCATTTTATAATATTGACGCGCCAACCAGCACCAAAATTATTTATGCTGGCGTCACTTATATTTTGTGGGGCACGCTGTACGCCATCTCGGATATTCCATTCTGGTCGATGTCGTCGGTAATGAGCAGTGAGCCGCGCGAAAGGACCAAAGCCGTAACCGCAGCCGTGCTTGGCGTGAATGCAGGCATAGCCTGCGCAAATATTTTTTTCCCAAAACTAACGGCTTTCTTCGCACCGTACTCTAACGACCACGGCTATTTTATGGCGGTGCTGGTAATGATGATTATCGGCATGCTGCTAATGATTAACGGCTTCTTTAACGTAAAAGAACGTGTACCGCCCAGCCACGAGAAAGTCACCATCCGTGATACTTTCCGCAATCTGCGGCATAACAAACCTTTATTTTTCGTGCTGGCCGCCTTTTTCTTCTGCGTGCTGCATAACATTGCCAACGGTATTTATATCTACTTCTTTATTTATAATATGGGCGACGGCGGGCTACAGGCAGCGATTGGTATTATCGGTATTATTGCGGCGCTTGCCTGTCTGCTGGCACCGGTATTGACGCGGCGCTATAAGAAGCGCTCATTATTTATCGTCCTTTGCGCGCTGGATATTCTGGTAAGGGTTGTTCTGTGGTTTGTCGGCTATCAAAGCCTGACCGTGCTGTTTATTCTGCTGGGGTTAAGCTCGCTGTTTGTCATGATGAGTAACCTGTTTACCTCGGCGATGATCGTCGACACCATTGAATATGCGGAATATCACTCCAGTAAGCGTTGCGCCGCGATTACCTTTTCCGGCCAGACCTTTACCGGGAAAATGTCTGTGGCGGTGGGGGGCGGGCTGATTGGCGTCTACCTGACGGCTATTGGCTACGTCCCGCAGGCTGCCACGCAAACCGAGAGCGTACTCAACGGGCTCTTTTTCGGCATCAGCCTGCTGCCTGCTATCGGCTCACTGATCCGCATCGGCTTTATGTGGTTCTTTGATTTCACAGAAGACAAACACGCAGAGGTCAGCCGCCTGCTTGCGCTACGACGCGCAGGGGTTACGGAACCGTCGCCGCAGGAACCAGATAGTAACGTTACAGAACCAGCTTACCAGCGCTGACCGATCACCTGAAAAGCAAAAAGCCCTGTCGCGTAAAACGACAGGGCTTTTTCATACTGAAGATTAAGTTGGGCTGCGCTGCGTTACGGCCTCAACTTCAGCTTCCTGCGGCACCTGGTTTGCACGCTCCTCGCGATATTTCAGGTTATCCCAGATGCGGAAGAACGGGTAATACATCACCAGTGAAATGCCTAAGTTAACAATCTGCAATACCGACCCGGAAATATGTCCGCCCGTCGCAAGGTAACCGCTGACAACAATCGGCGTGGTAAACGGCAGCGCAATACCCGCAGGTTTAGCCACAAGTCCCGTGGTCATAGCGATGTAAGAAACAATAACCAGCACCACCGGCGTGAGGATAAACGGCACCACCAGATACGGGTTCATCACGATCGGGATGCCGAACACCATCGGCTCGCTGATATTAAACAGGCTGCCAGGTGCTGCGATTTTCCCCAGTTGCTTCATCTGGGCGCTGCGGCTGCGGATCAGCATAAAGATCACCAGTCCCAGCAGGGCTCCGGTGCCCCCTGGCGCAACCCACAGGTCATAAAACTGCTGGGTGATGATATGCGGAATAGGCAGCCCGTTCTGAAACGCTTCGAGGTTTTCCGACATATTGCTCAGCCAGACCGGACGGATAAAGACCAGCACGATAGTGTCGCCGTGCAGGCCCAGCATCCACAGAATACCAATCAGCAGCACGGAGATAATCATGCCTGGCAGGGAGCCGCCAACGTGGCTCATCGGGATGCCCACCAGGTCGGTTATCAGGGTATTGATATCGCCAAACGGCGTCGCCTCAACCAACAGGCGCAGAGCCAGCACGACCGCCAGCACACAGAAACCGGGAATTAAGGCGAGGAAAGATTTTGCTACCGCAGGCGGCACGCCTTCCGGCATACGGATAACCAGGTTGCGGTTATTGATAAAACGATAAATTTCAGTGGAAAGCAGGGCGATAAGAATTGCAACAAACAGGCCCTGGCTACCTATCTGGCCCATTGGCAGCACGCCTTTGACAAGCTGCTCCGTGGACTCTGTTGCGGGGGTGAACATAATGTGCTGAGGAATAGTCATGATAAACGCCACCAGCGAGACGGCGCCGGCGGTTAGCGGATCGATAGTGCGGTATTTCTCCGGCAGGCGATAAGCGATACCGAAGGCGGAAATAATCGCCATGATGTCGTAGGTGGCTTTAACCGGATACAGCACTTTCTCCTGCCATGCAGGGCCGAACAGATCGCTCATCATCTGCGCGTAACCGGGCACCGGCAAATAAGCGAAGATAAGGAAAAATGAGCCGATCAGCATAAACGGCATATTAAGAATGATACCGTCACGCACGGATAACACATGCTTTTGTCCGGCGATTTTTAGCGCCCCAGGCAGCACGTACTTTTCAATAATGGATTTGTTGACTGACACAGACACCCCCTGCCCGGGGCAGAATCTGCCGACCGGGTATTAATCGTTTTTTGTTATTTCCGCCCGTGCAGACGGGCAGTGCGCCAGAATTGCGGTTAGCCGTTGAACTGCGGCAACCACGCTTTGTTAATGCTGAGTACTTCATCGACCAGCGTCGAGGCCAGATTCACATCCGCTACCAGCGGATTGGCCACCAGCGCGAGCAGGGCTTTGTGTTTATCGCCATGCACGGCCGCTTCAATCGTCAGGCGTTCAAAATCTTTTACCTGTTGCGTCAGGCCGTTCATCAGCGGCGGCAGCTTGCCGAAGGCCAGAGGATGCGCGCCAAGCGCGTCGATCAGGCAGTTCGTTTCAATTACCGCATCGTCCGGCAGCCCCTGAATAGCGCCATTGTTGGCGGTATTGACGACCATTTCAACGCCCAGGTTGTTATGCAGGGCATTAATAAGCTCAACCGCGACCTCTGAATAGAAGGATCCGCCGCGCTGGCTGAGTTCGTCCGGTTTTTTATCCAGATTTGGATCGGCATAAAGCTTAAATAAAGCCTCTTCCACCTTCATGACCTGCTCTGCACGCGTTCCTTTGTTGCCCGCGTCGGCCAGCTCGTCTTCAAGCATGGTGCGGGTTTGCCAGAAATAACGGTGATAAGGGCAGGGAATAGCACGCAGCGCGCGCAGCAGATCTGTCGGCCAGGGAATGGCTTTAATATTATTCATCGAAAGCTGTTCGCCGTCGCACAGCATCTCAAGCACTTCGTCGGTGGCGTCACGGCCATCGGCCAGTACTTTATGCACCCAAACCATATGATTCAGACCCGCGAAGCGCAGGGTAACGGACGAGTGCGGTAATTTCAGCATGTCGGCAATGGTGTGGTGCATGGTCACCGGCACGTTACACAGCCCGATGATTTTCGCCTGGCTGTAGCGCGAAACCGCTTCCGTGACGATACCGGCTGGATTGGTAAAATTGATAATCCATGCGTCCGGCGCCAGGCGTTCCACGCGACGTGCGATATCCAGCATCACCGGAATGGTGCGCAACGCTTTGGCAAAGCCGCCAACGCCGGTTGTCTCCTGACCCAGCAGCCTGTGGCTTAAACCAAGCCGTTCATCAGCCGCGCGAGCGGGAAGCTGCCCGACACGCAGCTGCGTAAGGACGAAGCTGGATCCTTCGATTGCCTGGTCCGCATCAAAATGTACGGAGACTTTCACCGCTTCCAGCCCGTTTCGGTCCAGCATGCGGCGCGCAAGCGCGGCAATAATTTCAACTTTTTGGCGCCCGGCCTCCACGTCAACAAGCGCCAGTTCCGCCATTGGCAGCGAAGCATGGCGCTCGATCAGACCTTCTATCAGTTCCGGGGTATAGCTGCTTCCCCCGCCAACAACGGTAATTTTCATGGTGTTCTCCGTTCTCTTCAGGCCATCAGCGCGAGGGCTTTATCCAGCACGCGATCGCCGCGCATGGTGCCGTAATCCATCATGTCGATAACCGCCACAGGTTTGCCAAGCGGCGCGGAGAGTTCGCTCAGACGTTGCAGTTCAAACTGTACCTGCGGGCCGAGCAGCACCACATCGGCACGGCCAAGCTGGCTTTCAATTTCCGCAACCGGATAAGCATCGATCTCAACTTCCAGAGCGCGCTTTGCTGCTTCCGCCCGCATTTTTTGCACTAACATACTGGTGGACATCCCCGCCGCGCAGCACAACATAATCTTTTTCATCACAACTCCTTTCACATTTGAAAACATATTTCATACATTAGCCGTTTTAAGCAGCATGTATGAAAATTATTTTCATGAGTGTGATCGCGATTGGATTATCAGCAAAGGCTATGTTTTTGACAGGATAGTGCGATCGCTGAATGAAAAAATAAACCAGGTTTGCTCGTAGGAAAGGGAAGGCTGATTCGTCTAAGGAGCATGCATTGAAAAATAATTTCAATGATCTATGATAGTTTCAACGCGCCGTCGCTGCCATCGAAGGAACCAACCTGTTATGGATATCGTTTATCAACTGGTACAGGGCATGTCTGGTCTGCCTGCGCAGGAATCCCGCCTTGCACGCTTCTTCCTGGAAAATTTTGCGCATATTCCCGAGTCAACGATGGAGGAGCTTGCGCTTAAGGCTGGCGTGAGCCTTGCCACTCTACAACATTTCGCCCGCAGCATTGGCTGCGACGATATCAACGATTTTCTTGGTAAAGTCCGTCATCAGCAACAGGACAGCGGTTCCCGGGCTTTGCCTGGCTCCACTAATATATTGGGCGATGCCACATGGGTGGAGCCGGGGGCGTTGCAAAAGCTGGCCGCTCATGCCGGAATCGGCAGCGACGTTCTGGAAAGGTTTTCCCATTCGACCGGCAAAGAAAGCGGCGGCGATATTCTCAGTCAGATACGTTCGCGTCTGCATGATTTCAGCCAGCAGGAATCGCGCGTGGCGCAAACCATCCTCGATGACGTGGTTTTTGCCGCCTCGGCGACTATCGATCAGCTGGCAACCGCGGCGGGCGTAAGCCCGGCAACCATTACCCGCTTTGCGCGGGCGGCGGGCTGCGACGATATCCGCGATCTGCGCATGAAGCTGGCCCAGTCCAGTTTGCCTGCATCGGCTGGAACTCTGCCGGAGCCCTGGCAAGAAAAGCTTAACAGCGTACACGGTTCACTGAACGCTCAGCTAAACGAGCTTCCTCCCGCGACGGTTACCCGGGCTGTGGAGAGGCTAAAACAAGCCACGGCAACGCATATTTTCAGCGCCAGCGCGGCAGATACGCCTTTTGCCAGCATCTTGCAGTACCGTCTGCTCACGCTTGGCCATCCGGCGAACCTTTGTCAGGACACCGCGCTGATGAGTATCACCGCAGCGATGCTTGGCGCAGGGCAGGTACTGGTGATTTTTGCAGGCCACGCTCCAGAGAATGCCTTAATAGCGGCGATGCATCAGGCGCGACGAAAAGGGGCCGCTATTATCGTTATCACCAGTGATGAACGCGCCTTTATACAGCAACACGATATTATATTGCCGTTAAAAAATAATGGTTATGGATCGTTATTTATTATCGATTTGTTATGCGATGGATTAACTCTGAAGGCTTAATGTTAGCGTGCGATTTACTATTTCGGCATGTGGTTAGCTTGTCGTGCGGTAATGGTAGCGTTTAAAGATTAAGTGTGTATTACCGCACGTTATCACATGCATGAGTTAAATCTTGTTTGCTATAACTAAATGGCTTACCTATAACTCACAGAGATTCAAAATGCATACTCCTATTTTTTTAAAGGCAGCGTGTTTGTCTGGCCTGCTTGTACTTGCGGGCTGTTCCTCTTCCCTGACGGACCCGGTAAAGTATTCCGGTTTTTTAAAAGATTACTCCGGACTTCAGGAAACAAAATCTCCCACAGGTAAAACTATTTTACGCTGGGTTGATACGGATTTTAAAAGCAGCAACTATGACAAACTCATCTATAACCCGCTTACTTACTACCCGGTGCCCAAGCCAAACACTCAGATCGGGGCGGAAACGCTGGATAAAATCCTCGCTTATACTAACACCCGGTTAAAAGCGAGCGCCGGGCAGCGCATTCAACTGGTGAGCAAGCCTGGCCACGCACTTTGATTTTCCATGGCGCTATTACGGGCGTGGACAGTAGCAAACAGGGATTACAGTTCTACGAAGTGATTCCGGTAGCGATGATCGTTGCGGGCACAGAGGCTGCAACAGGGCACCGCACCATGGAAACGAATCTCTACTTTGAAGGCGAGCTGGTTGACGCTTCCAGCAATAAAGTGGTGATGAAAGTAGTGCGTAAAGGCGAAGGTAAAACGGTAAGCAATGAAAATACGCCGATTACCGTTGAGTCGCTGAAAAACGTTATTGATGACATGGCAACCGATGCGGCCATGTTTGAAATTAGATAAACGAAAGGGAGCGCAGGCTCCCTTTTTTACGCGGCTCTTTTGCCCCAAATCTTAAACATGCCGGGTTTTGAGAACATCACCAGATTGCCGACCAGAATCATCCCCAGGCCAATTATCGCGTTGGCGTGCCAGATATAACCTTCGTATAGCGTTGAAAGGCTTAACGCCACCAGCGGGAAAAGTAACGTGCTGTAGGCCGCCTGGCTTGCGCCGATACGTCCAACCAGCGTGAAATAGGCACCAAAGGCGATGACCGATCCGAATATCGCCAGGTAGAAGAGCGAACCGAGATAGCGCACGGTCAATTCCGGCATAAACGAGTCCCCGCGAATCAGGGCAATAACGCCCAT
>DALYUA010000075.1:0-10108 GCA_031993245.1 Buttiauxella sp.
CCCCTGGAAAACCGCAAGCGTTGGATATTCGGCGCGCCGCCCGCGGGAGAGATCACCGTTGATGACGGCGCTTTATCCGCCATTCTCGAACGCGGCAGCTCGCTGCTGCCAAAAGGAATTAAAAGCGTGAACGGCAACTTCTCTCGTGGTGAAGTTATCCGCATCCGCAGCCTTGAAGGGCGTGATGTGACCCACGGCGTCTGCCGCTATAACAGCGATGCGCTACGCCTTATCGCAGGCCATCACTCACAACAGATCGATGCGATCCTCGGCTATGAATACGGCCCGGTCGCGGTGCATCGAGACGACATGATCGTTAACTAAGGAGCTGGCAATGCTGGAACAAATGGGCAAAGACGCCAAAGCGGCTTCTTACAAAATGGCTTTGCTTTCAAGTCAGGAAAAAAACCGCGTGCTGCAACGCATGGCGGATTATCTGGAAGAGCAGGCCGAAGAAATTCTCATCGCTAACGAACAGGACGTGCTGGAAGCTCGTCGTAACGGTCTGAGCGAAGCTATGCTCGACCGCCTGCAACTTACTCCCGCACGCCTGAAAAGCATCGCCGACGACGTGCGCCAGGTGTGCAATCTTGCCGATCCGGTAGGGCAGGTGATCGACGGCGGTCTGTTAGACAGCGGCCTGCGCCTTGAGCGCCGCCGTGTGCCGCTGGGCGTGATCGGTGTGATCTACGAAGCGCGCCCTAACGTAACGGTAGACGTTGCCTCCCTGTGCCTGAAAACCGGCAACGCCGCAATTCTGCGCGGCGGTAAAGAGACGTGGCGCACCAACGCGGCAACCGTAAAGGTCATCCAGCAGGCGCTCGTTGAATGCGGTTTGCCCGCTGCGGCGGTGCAGGCCATTGAAAGCCCGGATCGCGCCCTGGTCAACGAACTGCTGAAGATGGATCGCTACGTAGATATGCTGATCCCACGCGGCGGTGCAGGGCTGCACAAACTCTGTCGCGAGCAGTCCACGATTCCGGTTATCACCGGCGGGATTGGCGTTTGCCATATCGTTGTGGACGACACGGCGGAAGTTGAACCGGCGCTGAAAATCATCGTCAACGCTAAAACCCAGCGCCCGAGCACCTGTAACACGGTAGAAACGCTATTGGTTCATCAGAGTATCGCGGAAACTTTCCTGCCTGCGCTTAGCAAGCAAATGGTGGCATCTGGCGTCACTTTGCATGCGGACGAGAAATCTCTGCCGCTGTTGCAAAACGGCCCGGCAGAAGTGCTGGCAGTAAAAGCGGAAGAGTACGACGACGAATGGCTGTCGCTGCATTTGAATGTGAAAGTTGTGGCGGATCTGGATGAAGCCATCGAGCACATTCGCGAGCATGGCACACAGCATTCCGATGCGATCCTCACCCGCACGCTACGCAACGCGAACCGCTTTGTGAACGAAGTGGATTCCTCGGCGGTGTATGTGAATGCCTCCACGCGTTTCACAGACGGCGCCCAGTTCGGCCTTGGTGCAGAAGTGGCGGTGAGCACGCAAAAACTCCACGCCCGCGGCCCGATGGGCCTGGAAGCGCTGACTACCTATAAATGGATTGGATTCGGCGACGATACGATTCGTGCGTGATTGATAAGTAATGAAAGGGCGGATGTCAGGCTGCGGCCAGGCATCCGCTTTTTTATTGTGTTACTCACTACGTGCTTTCGCAGCCTGTCGTCACTCACCCTCTGAATCAGGGGTGATGACCTTGACGAATCCGTTCCGGCAGTGTGCGGCATAATCTGCCGGTAAAGGACGATCGCTAATCAACACGTCAAATGCCGAAAGCGGGCCAATACTGGCGGGGGCGACCTCATCAAATAACGCATGACGCGTCAGCAGGATCTTGCGTAATCCACGCTCCATAGCTTTGCGCTTGATGGCAAGATCGTCCGGATTAAACCAGCTAACGCCAAAGTGCTCGTGCACGCCGCTGGCAGAAATAAAAACTTTCCGCGGGTTGAGCGAATCCAGCGCCGACGGGTTGTTGGCATCGTAAAACGCATCGCTCTTTGCCCGATAGGTGCCGCCGCACAAAACCGCGGTGGCGTTGGGCTTTTCATTCAGCGCCATAAACACCCGATGCGAGTAACAAATGCCGGTAAAGGTGATGTCATCCGGGATCATGCCGATCACCAGCGGCATTTCCGGCCCGTTATCAAAAAACACCAGATCGTTTTCACTCACCATACCGGCCGTCAGAATCGCTACGGGTAAATCATCCCGATGGTGGATCTTCTCGCCTGGCAGTGGCGCGGTGACCGGCGAGGAGGCCGGTTTGCTCACCATTACGATATAGCCACCCAACAGCGTGAGCGGCAACGGCTCATCGTCCTGGCTGAGATCCCGGCGAATGGTCATAACAGAGACTTCCAGCATACGGGCGGCCTCTTTGAGATGGATCCGGTCGGTCTTCTTTAAGAGTTCCATCAGACGTCGGATACGTTCTTTTTGCTTGGTTTCCATTCACCCTCTCCGCAAGTCGTGTTGCGTATGTTCCTGTAGTAACATTTTTTTCTCAGGGAACACGATATCGTTGCATCACTATACTGCCGGGCGTGCAGAATTAAAAGCGCGATTGCTCGCGTTTTTACGATTATAATTACTTTAAATTCATTATATTGTGATGATTTTTAGCGTTATCGAGTATAGCGAAAAACGCAGAGAAGGTTATTAAGTAAACGATGCAATGATCCTTTAATCGCGATCTTAGTCACAAATGATACGTAAATAACATGATAATGTTACTTAAATATCATTGTTATGTGATTGTTTCTGAGAGGTAGTAAAATGGATATCGCGGTTATCGGCTCTAACATGGTGGATCTCATCACCTACACCAACCAGATGCCCAAAGAAGGAGAGACCCTGGAAGCGCCGGCCTTTAAAATCGGCTGCGGTGGGAAAGGGGCAAACCAGGCCGTGGCGGCTGCCAAGCTTAATTCGAAAGTGCTGATGCTGACGAAAGTCGGGGACGATATTTTTGCGGATAATACTATTCGCAACCTTGAGTCCTGGGGCATCAATACTACTTATGTGGAAAAAGTGCCGTGTACCAGCAGCGGCGTGGCGCCTATATTTGTTAATGCCAACTCCAGTAACAGTATTCTGATTATTAAAGGGGCGAATAAATTTCTCTCCCCGGAAGATATCGATCGCGCGGCAGACGATTTAAAAAAATGTAAGCTTATTGTTCTGCAACTGGAAGTTCAGCTGGAGACGGTTTACCACGCGATTGAGTTTGGTAATAAGCACGGCATTGAGGTGCTATTAAATCCGGCGCCTGCACTGCGTGAATTTGACATGACTTATGCCTGTAAATGCGATTTCTTTGTACCTAATGAAACTGAACTTGAAATATTAACCGGTATGCCGGTTGATACCTATGAACGTATTCGTACCGCCGCCCGCAGCCTGGTTGATAAAGGGCTGAACAATATTATCGTGACCATGGGCGAAAAAGGGGCGTTATGGATGACGCGCGAACAGGAAGTGCATGTTCCTGCTTTTAATGTGAATGCGGTTGATACCAGCGGCGCAGGCGACGCCTTCATTGGTTGCTTTACCCACTATTATGTCCAGAGCGGTAGCGTTGAAGCCGCCATGAAAAAAGCAGCCCTCTTCGCGGCCTTTAGCGTCACGGGGAAAGGCACGCAATCATCTTACCCGAGCATCGAACAATTTAACGAGTTCCTGACGTTAAACGAATAATCCCCCTGCACTGTAAAAGGTAGCACTATGAACGATAAAAAAATAATTCAGATGCCCGATGGGTATCTGAATAAGACCCCTCTGTTCCAGTTTATTTTGTTATCCTGTTTATTCCCGTTATGGGGATGCGCAGCCGCATTAAATGATATTCTGATTACACAGTTTAAAAGTGTATTTTCACTCAGTAACTTTGCTTCGGCATTAGTACAGAGTGCATTTTATGGCGGTTATTTTTTAATAGCGATTCCGGCCTCACTTGTTATTAAGAAAACCACTTATAAAGCGGCGATATTAACCGGCCTGACCCTGTATATCGTCGGCTGTACGCTCTTTTTCCCGGCGTCGCACATGGCAACCTACACCATGTTCCTCGCGGCTATTTTCGCTATTGCTATTGGCCTGAGCTTCCTGGAAACGGCAGCGAACACCTACAGTTCAATGATTGGGCCGAAGGCGTACGCCACGTTACGCCTGAACATCAGCCAGACCTTTTATCCGATTGGCGCGGCCTCCGGCATTCTGCTGGGTAAATATCTGGTCTTTTCCGAGGGTGCGAGCCTGGAAAAACAGATGGCGGGCATGAACGCCGAGCAGATCCATAACTTCAAAGTGCTGATGCTGGAAAACACGCTCGAACCCTACAAGTACATGATTATGGTGCTGGTGGTGGTAATGGTGCTGTTCCTGCTGACCCGTTTCCCGACCTGTAAAGTGGCGCAAACGGCGAGTCATAAGCGCCCGTCGGCGATGGATACGCTGCGTTATCTGGCGACCAACGCCCGCTTCCGTCGCGGTATTGTGGCGCAGTTCCTCTACGTTGGTATGCAGGTGGCCGTCTGGTCATTCACCATCCGTCTGGCGCTGGAAATGGGCGATATCAATGAGCGCGATGCCTCCAACTTTATGGTCTACAGCTTTGCCTGCTTCTTCATCGGCAAGTTTATCGCCAACGTTTTGATGACGCGTTTTAACCCGGTAAAAGTATTGATTCTTTACTCCATCATCGGCGCGCTGCTGCTGGCTTATGTGGCGCTGGCGCCAGGCTTTAGCGCGGTATACGTCGCGGTGTTGGTGAGCGTGCTGTTTGGCCCCTGCTGGGCGACCATTTATGCCGGAACGCTGGACACGGTTGATAACGAACATACCGAGATGGCGGGAGCGGTGATTGTAATGGCGATTGTCGGCGCGGCGGTTGTCCCGGCGGTCCAGGGCTACGTGGCGGATATGTTCCACTCGCTGCAGATTTCGTTCCTGGTCTCCATGCTGTGCTTTATCTACGTCGGCGTTTACTTCTGGCGTGAAAGCAAAGTGCGCGGCGACCTGTCCGAAGCCATCGCATCCTGAGGGAACTTAACATGACAACACGTATTACCTTATGGCGGGAGCTCTTTGGCGAACATCCACGCACCCTGCTGGAAAACGGCGATTTTACGGTGACAGCTTTTCGCTATGCCAGCGGCGTGGAAGGTTTGCGGGTACAAAACAGTCGCGGCCAACTGGTGATCCTGCCCTGGATGGGGCAAATGATTTGGGACGCCTGTTTCGACGGCCACGATTTGACCATGCGCAATATGTTCAGCCAGCCAAAACCCGCAACGGAAGTGGTGGCGACCTACGGCTGCTTTGCCTTTCACTCTGGTCTGCTGGCGAATGGCTGTCCGTCGCCGGAGGATACCCATCCGCTGCACGGCGAGATGGCCTGCGCCGCAATGGATGAGGCCTGGCTGGAGCTGGACGGCGAATGCCTGCGCGTTACCGGGCGCTACGAATATGTGATGGGATTCGGCCATCATTATCAGGCGCAGCCTGCGGTGGTGATACACAAAGCGAGCGCGCTGTTTGATATTCAGATGGCGGTTACCAATCTGGCCTCGGTGGCAATGCCGCTACAGTACATGTGCCACATGAACTATGCGTATGTGCCGGATGCCACGTTTAGCCAGAACATCCCGGACGAAGCGCTGAAGCTAAGAGAGTCGGTTCCGGCGCATGTGAAGCCCACCGAACAGTGGCTGGCGTTTAACCAGCGGATCCTGCAGGGAGAAGCCTCGCTGACAACGTTAAACGAGCCTGGTTTTTACGATCCGGAAATCGTCTTCTTTGCGGATAAGCTTGATGCCTGGACGGATAAACCTGAATTCAGCATGATCGCGCCGGATGGCACCACGTTCGTTACCCGCTTCGCAAGCTCTGAGCTGAACTACGTCACCCGCTGGATCCTGTACAACGGCGACCAGCAGGTTGCGGCATTTGCGCTACCTGCGACTTGCCGTCCTGAAGGTTTCCTGGCCGCGCAGCGTAATGGCACGTTGATTGAGGTAGAGCCGCAGCAAACTCGTACCTTTACCGTCACCACCGGTATTGCCTGACACGTTTAATGTCTCGAGATTTATAGCGACAGAAAAAGCGGGTGCCAGGCACTCGCTTTTCGTATAACGGCTGGCATATTGAAGGCGGAGAACGTAATAAAAACCTTAGGCATGCATTTTGTGCGGCTTTTTCCGCAGTTCGCTCTAAAAACAAGCAACTAAACAAAGCCGCGGTTGACGAGCCAGGACGATTTTCTTACCCTTTTACACCGTAGTCACGCCCGTGACTCTCTCCTGAAAAGCCGATATAGCTCAGTTGGTAGAGCAGCGCATTCGTAATGCGAAGGTCGGAGGTTCGACTCCTCTTATCGGCACCATGAACCGAAAATCTCTAACCATAGATACTTAAACCCTTATCTAATGTTTCATGCTTCGTGCGGCGCTCAATGGCGCAACACCTTGTGAAAGGTCGCAGAGAATAAACAGGCGTAATGTTGGGAAGACTAAGCGGATCGGGAAAGAGTCCGGCTCTGCTACGGCGTTGAGCACCGGAGTATCACGATCGCCTGATAAGAGAACGTGCCAAGGCTTCATCCTTCCGGCAAAGGGATAATACTATCTGCGGCAGCCGCCACGCAGGGCAAAGCCTGGCTTGCTAAAAAGCAGGAAGAATGCGACGAAATCCGGTTAGCGCGAGCGGTTTTAAGGAATAAAGAAAGAGCCAGCGTGGAAGCTGGCCGGGCTCTTAGAATGGTGATGCATTCAGGTATATCGTAGTTGAGTAGCTCGCTCCATTATTAAAGCGGTATACATTTCCTTTCACGGTTAGATGAATAGCCCCGTCATTTATATCAATCTTAGTGCTTGCGTCAGAGGTTGATAAAAAGGCCTGGTACTTATCACCTATGTCTTTCAGGAAATCGCGTCTGGTGACTGCTGATGGGACCAAATAAAACTGGTACACAAAATCTGTCGTAGCACCTGCGCTCCCCTCAGTGACGTATAACGTTACCTGAGAATTAACTTTCTCAACTTTGTGAACGGTCTGGTCGATAGGGGAGTTGAGCGCCTTCCACACACTGTAGAAAGCAACGATGACCAAAAGCACCACAACCCACTTAAAAACCCGAACGTTTCGCATAATCTATCCCTGCCCTGATCCAAATCTGGTTGAACCGCTCCGGTTTTCCTGGAGAGTATTTTGCCTGAGTATTCAGGCTGCCATATCCCGGTCATTCAGTGAAGACTAACCAGTCCGGGAAAAGGGCTGGCTCTGCCGTGGTGTTCACCGAGCCATAAATGATCGAATAAGAGAGCGGTTAACTGCCAGGCTAATGATGCGTCTACGGCGCTTTCTGTTGGTATACCCAACACGGTGCTCAATGGCTTCTATTGCCTGAAATCAGAAGAAAAGAGCCAGCGTGAAAGCTGACCAGGCGCTTAGAATGGTGAGGCGATGAGGTAGACAGGCACAGAGTAAATCGAATCACGTACTTTGTAAGCCGCCTGGTTATGAAAGGTGTAGATGGTTCCCTTCACTGACAGATAGATCGCGTCGTTTTCTACCTTCTTCAATGCGTCTTTGTCCGTAGTGATCATAAAAGGCTTGTTACCGTCCTCCAGACTTTCCATAAATGCTTTATCGTCTTTGGATGCGTCATACAGGTACAAACGATATGAAAAGCCCGTAGTGGCTCCTGCGCTTGCTTCTGTGATGTACAGGTTGGCAAGGTTGTTTACTTTCACCTTCCTGATGACCTCTTGCTCAAGTGGCGAGAAGTGAAGCACCTTATAAATCCCAAAGGCGACAACTGCCAACAGGATTAAGAGAACATACCGCTTCTTAAAAACCTGTGCGTTTTGCATAGTCGATACCCGCTCTTATCCAATACTGGTCGTTAGGGTCATCACCGAAAGGCGTTGAGCCATACCAATCACCAAAAGCCGGATCGGTTGTTCCTGCCCGACTTTGCGCCCATCCTGCGCCCCGAAGCAACACTTCGTCGGGAATCCCCTCTGGGTGACCAACTGCACCGTAATGAAAGTTACCAAAACTCTCGAACTGTCTACCGCGCTGATTCTTGTAATTCCACGGCCCGTGGTTCCTTACCTGATAATAAAACCAGATATAAGTGAGGGCTGACGGACCACGGTGAAAGCGAGCCATCATCATGTTATTGACGATATTCACGCCAGGCGGGGCGAATGTGGATACATCAAACGGCGGGTGAGGTGATGCCGCTAACGTTGGATATCTCACGCTTGCGCTCTCTCGTTCCATGCATCGGTAAACTGAATATTACCGTCGCAATGCTTCCAGATAATTTTCTCGTAGCGAAGTTCTACGCACTCAAGATGGTTATTCTTCTCTTTGGTCGGGTCTTTGGTGTCGTGCATCACTGGAGAAACACCGACAATCTTCACACCTTCAAGCAGCATGTTGAAGTATTCCGCTTCCTGACCTGCGTCATTGATTTTGTACCATTTGAATTCGGCTGATTTGAGGGTTTGAACAGTGGCAACCGCCTTATAAAGGTAGGGGCTGGAGCTATCAAACTCCTTTTGGATAATCACAGCGGAGTGCTTACGTGTTCCGGTGATCTTTCCCGTCATTCCGTCTGTTGGAATGCTCAGGTTATGGAAAAATCCGTTGATCTCAATGCTGCCATCTCGGTCTTGTACATCTACAGATCCCTTAATGTCTGCATCGCCGTCATCCTTGAGCCATAAATAAGCTGGAACAGCCATTTTTTCTTTTTCCTTGCGTTGTTATAAAAGTCCACAAGGAAAGTGTACTTAATCAAAATTGGCGAGTAAATGAGCCGATGTAATAGCATCATTAATATAATCGTTGTTAAAGATTGAGTTAAGTGACGTTAAAGAGAAAGGGGAGCATTCGCCCCCTCGTAATTTTTTACTACATCAACCACTAATACCCTTCTCAAAACGAGGCAGCAGCAAATCTTCAATCAGCATATTTACCAGCTCAAAGAGCAGGGCGTTTAGCGTCTTATTTATTTCTGCCGTTTGTTTCTGGCTGATCAATACCTGGGTTAATACGTAGCAGTACTGGCGCAGCAGTTCTGAATCCCCGGCGAGATGTTGAGGCTGGATATCGGTTAATTTTTCTGCCGTTAAACGCTGAATCAGATAAGGCGGTAAGGGGTTTTCGAGCTCTGTTTGCATTGCTTCCAGGCAGTTGGCCAGGCGGCGATATAAGGTTTGCTGATGAGCCTGATTACCGCTTTCTATTAGTTCGTCAGACAGGGTTTCGCAGGCGTCCAGCAGTTCGAATAAATCCAGCGTCATATAGACCGGGGAAGAAGTTGATTGAGTATTCCTGTTAGTTGTAACCATGACGATAATCTCTGTTGAGTTATTTAATTCGTCACTTCATGAGTTCCTACGCTCACGGGTGGTGACGCTGATGGGGGTAGGAAACCGGGAACTCAACGAAAACCGGCCAGCCCTTAAGCTGCCCCACCAACGTCACCATTGCTCAGAATAGAGATGTGTTGATGCCGCGACAATAAAAAAGACGCTAAAGCGCCAATTGTCGGCGTTGTTTCCTGCGGGTTCCTACACCCGACACCAGAATTTGCTGGTGCGGCAATAGAGTAACCGTGAAGGTTTTCAGCTGACAATCAGTTTATCGACGGTTTTAAAAGCTTGATCTAACGCTGCGAGACACTTCGCAATTTTATAATCATCCGCTCTTTTGATTTACATTCCCTCTTCCGGACGCTGTTGCGCAGCGGCAACACTCGACGTGCTTCGCTCCTTCCGCGCTTTCAGGTTCACCGTTCTGCACTTAAATAGCCTCTGGTTTTATCGGGTTCGCCAAACGGAAAAGTACGCAGGTAGCAAGCGGGAAATAACCTGTACCAGCCAACTACATTCCCACCTCTTTCACAAAAGTATCCTGAAGGCGCCCAAAAACAGCACTTAATATATTTAACCGTTTGTTTAATAAAACTAATTTTATTGATGCAGCCACATTTAACGATGTCAATCACTATCCACTTTCACCCGGCAAAAAATCTGTAAAAATAGACAATCGTCGACTTTTCATCTTAAAGTCCTGCTG
>DALYUA010000076.1:0-10108 GCA_031993245.1 Buttiauxella sp.
AAACCTGACCTGGCTACACGGTAAGCCGGAAGGGACTGGATTGATAAAAGCCAGCCCGGAAGATTTTCTGGTAACCGAGGACCTCGGCTTCGGGCCGGACGGTGACGGCGAGCATCTGCTGCTGCGCATCCTGAAAAAAGGCTGCAATACTCGTTTTGTGGCGGATGCGCTGGCCAAGTTTCTCAAAGTGCATGCCCGTGAGGTAAGTTTTGCCGGGCAGAAGGACAAACACGCGGTCACCGAACAGTGGTTCTGCGTGCGTCTGCCGGGCAAAGAGATGCCGGACATGAGTGCCTTCAGTCTGGAAGGTTGTGATGTGCTGGAATATGCTCGCCATCGCCGCAAGCTACGTCTCGGCGCGCTTAGAGGGAATAATTTTACCCTCGTACTGCGTGAGGTCAGCAATCGTGCAGAGCTGGAACAGCGGCTCAATGCGCTATTAAAAGACGGCGTGCCAAACTATTTCGGCAGCCAGCGTTTTGGCATCGGCGGCAATAACCTCAACCAGGCGCTTCGCTGGGCACAGAATAATTCTCCACTGCGCGATCGCAATAAACGCAGTTTTTATTTGTCGGCGGCCCGCAGCGCGTTGTTTAATCAAATTGTTAGCCTTAGACTGAAAAAACCAGACTTTAATCAAGTTGTTGATGGCGATGCGCTACAATTGGCAGGGCGCGGCAGCTGGTTTGTGGCAACGAAGGAAGAACTCTCTGTTTTACAACAACGTGTGGATAACGGTGAACTGCTGATTACGGCGCCGTTGCCGGGTGATGGCGCATGGGGCACGCTCAATGCCGCGCTGGAATTTGAACAGCGTTGTGTCGAACAGGAAACAGATTTGCAGGCGTTACTGGTACGTGAGCGCGTTGAGGCCGCTCGCCGCGCCATGCTGGTAAAACCAGCAGAATTACGTTGGAACTGGTGGGACGATGTGACGGTTGAGGTGAGCTTCTGGCTGCCCGCCGGAAGTTTCGCCACCAGCGTTGTGAGGGAACTTATGAATACGCCGGGTGACTATGCGAATATTGCTGAGTAACGATGACGGGATCCATGCGCCGGGCATACAGGCGCTGGCTAAGCGGCTACGAGAATTTGCTGAGGTGCAGGTCGTGGCCCCGGATCGTAATCGTAGTGGCGCATCGAACTCGCTGACGCTCGAATCCTCCCTGCGTACTTTTACCCTGCCAAACGGCGATATCTCCGTGCAAATGGGCACGCCGACGGATTGCGTTTATCTTGGCGTTAACGCTCTGATGCGCCCGCGTCCTGACGTAGTCGTCGCGGGTATTAATGCCGGGCCTAATCTGGGTGACGACGTTATCTATTCCGGCACCGTTGCCGCGGCGATGGAAGGGCGGCATTTAGGGTTTCCGGCGCTGGCCATTTCGCTAAATGGCTATACGCATTACGATACGGCCGCGGTCATAACCTGTTCAATCCTGCGCGCCTTAGC
Organism: Buttiauxella sp.; assembly: GCA_031993245.1. GTDB lineage: Bacteria > Pseudomonadota > Gammaproteobacteria > Enterobacterales > Enterobacteriaceae > Dryocola. Next base: position 1,454 of record DALYUA010000076.1, read on the forward strand.
GCGCGAACCGCTGCGTACGGGTCGCATCCTCAATATTAACGTGCCTGATTTGCCGCTCGATGAAATTAAGGGCATTCGGGTGACGCGCTGCGGCAGTCGCCATCCGGCAGATAAAGTTATTCCTCAAGAAGATCCGCGTGGCAACACGCTGTACTGGATTGGTCCTCCTGGCGATAAGTTTGATGCAGGCCCGGATACTGATTTTGCGGCTGTTGACGAGGGTTACGTTTCGGTGACGCCGTTGCACGTCGATTTAACCGCGCACGGCGCGCATGACATAGTGGACTCGTGGTTAACCAAGGCGGGAGTCGCTGAGCAATGGTAGTGAGCAAACGCGTAGAAGCCCTTCTCACACAGCTTCGTGCCCAGGGTATCAAGGATGAACAGGTCCTTGATGCGATTGCGCAGGTGCCGCGGGAAAAATTTGTCGACGAAGCGTTTGAACACAAGGCATGGGAAAATACCGCGCTGCCAATTGGCTCCGGCCAGACTATTTCGCAGCCCTATATGGTTGCGCGCATGACCGAATTGCTTGAGCTGACGCCGGGATCCAGAGTGCTGGAAATCGGTACCGGTTCGGGCTACCAGACGGCGATTCTTGCCCATCTGGTGCACCACGTTTGTTCAGTTGAGCGTATTAAAGGGCTGCAGTGGCACGCCAGACGCCGTTTAAAACAGCTCGACCTGCATAATATTTCTACCCGTCACGGTGATGGCTGGCAGGGCTGGCATGCCCGTGCGCCATTCGACGCTATCATTGTTACGGCAGCTCCGCCTGAGATCCCAACCGAGCTTCTGGCCCAGTTGGATGAAGGCGGGATTCTGGTGCTCCCGGTGGGAGACGATCGGCAATTTTTGAAACGCGTTCGTCGTCACGGTGGCGAATTTATTATTGATACGGTAGAAGCCGTGCGTTTCGTACCGTTGGTAAAGGGCGAACTGGCATAACCCGGACGTTTCCGGTTTTTTTATCAGAATATTGGCGTAACCTAGCCAACGCAAATTCTGCCGTATTTCATAAACATGCAGTTGTTTTTTCATTTTCGGGGGATACATGAGCGCGGGAAGCCCAAATTTTACTTTACGCCGGATAGCGGCGTTATCGCTGGTAAGCCTGTGGCTGGCTGGCTGTAGCAGCAACGATTCTCAGGCACCCATCAGCTCGGTCGGTAGCAATAACGATGCGGGCGGCAGCGCTTCTGGCGGGATGCTGGTAACTCAGCCGCCAAAAATGTCCGCTCCGGTCCAGGCCCCACAGATTCAGCCGGTACAGCAGCCGGCGATTCAGCCAGTGCAAACTCAATCTGTTCAAACGCAACCGGTTATTCAGTCTGAACCCATACAAACCCAGAATGGACGTATCGTTTATAACCGCAAGTATGGGAACATTCCGAAAGGAAGCTACGCGGGCGGCAGCACTTACAGGGTAAAACGCGGCGATACGCTGTTCTATATTGCCTGGATTACCGGGAACGATTTCCGAGATCTGGCGCAACGAAACAACGTAGCGGCCCCGTATAGCCTCGAAGTTGGGCAAACTCTCCAGGTTGGCAACGCGTCCGGTACGCCAATTACCGGTGGAAATGCGGTCACCGCCGCTGATGCCAGCGCGCAAGGAATAACCAATCCTGCTGCACAAAACTCAAGCGCCGTGGTTGCTTCTAAACCTACAATTACGTATTCTGAAGACTCAGGTGAACAGAGTGCTAACAAAATGTTGCCTAATAATAAGGGTACTGCGACAGCTGTCACAGCACCAGTTACGGCACCTGTGGTTAGCTCTACGACTACCGTACCGACTGCCAGCAGCACGTCCGATAGCGCGCCGATTTCCACCTGGCGTTGGCCGACTGATGGCAAGATTATCGAGAACTTCTCTGCTACTGAGGGTGGCAATAAAGGTATCGATATTTCAGGCAGTAAAGGACAGGCTATCGTCGCGACCGCTTCAGGCCGCGTGGTATATGCCGGTAACGCACTGCGCGGTTACGGTAATCTAATCATCATCAAACACAACGATGATTACCTGAGTGCCTACGCCCATAACGATACAATGCTGGTCCGGGAACAAGAAGAAATCAAGGCGGGGCAGAAGATAGCTACCATGGGTAGCACCGGAACCAGTTCAACAAGATTGCATTTTGAAATTCGTTACAAGGGGAAATCCGTAAACCCGCTGCGTTACTTACCGCAGCGATAAACCGGCAAGACACTCCATCATAAGTGTTTTGCCCAGGGATCACGGGTAGGAGCCACCTTATGAGTCAGAATACGCTGAAAGTTAATGAGTTAACCGAAGATGCGGAATTTGATGAGAACGGAGTTGAGGCTTTTGATGAAAAAGCCCTTGTAGAAGAGGAGCCCAGTGATAACGACATTGCCGAAGAGGAGCTGTTGTCACAGGGCGCCACACAACGTGTGCTGGATGCGACTCAGCTTTATCTTGGGGAGATCGGCTATTCTCCATTATTAACAGCCGAAGAAGAAGTTTATTTTGCTCGCCGCGCTCTGCGTGGAGACGTCGCATCCCGCCGCCGCATGATCGAAAGTAACCTGCGTCTGGTGGTGAAAATCGCCCGTCGTTACAGCAATCGTGGTCTGGCGCTGCTGGATCTGATTGAAGAGGGTAACCTGGGGCTGATTCGTGCGGTTGAGAAGTTCGATCCGGAACGTGGGTTCCGTTTCTCAACTTATGCTACCTGGTGGATTCGTCAGACCATCGAACGGGCAATCATGAACCAAACCCGTACGATTCGCCTGCCGATTCATATTGTGAAAGAGCTGAACGTTTATCTGCGTACCGCTCGAGAACTCTCCCACAAGCTGGATCATGAGCCAAGTGCGGAAGAGATCGCCGAGCAACTGGACAGGCCAGTTGATGATGTCAGCCGCATGCTGCGACTCAACGAACGCATCACCTCAGTAGACACCCCGCTGGGCGGTGACTCTGAAAAAGCGTTGCTGGACATCCTTGCGGATGAGAAAGACAACGGTCCGGAAGACACCACGCAGGACGATGATATGAAGCAAAGCATCGTTAAGTGGCTGTTTGAACTGAACGCTAAGCAGCGTGAGGTGCTGGCTCGTCGTTTCGGTCTGCTGGGTTATGAAGCTGCGACACTGGAAGATGTGGGCCGTGAAATTGGTCTGACTCGTGAACGTGTTCGTCAGATCCAGGTGGAAGGCCTGCGCCGTCTGCGTGAAATTCTGCAGACTCAGGGGCTGAATATCGAAGCGCTGTTCCGCGAATAAGCGACTCTTCATATAAAAAAGCGGTGATGAAAATCACCGCTTTTTTTATGCCCGAAATTTATTACACCAGATTCTTCAGACGATAGATCCATTCCAGCGCCTGACGTGGCGACAGCGAATCCGGATCTAACGCCTCCAACGCTTCCACCGCAGGCGAGGTCTCCTCGGCAACCGAAAGCAAAGACATCTGTGTGCCGTCCACCTGGGTTGCTGCCGTGTTGCTGGAAAGCGCCTCAAGCTCCCGCAGCTTCTGACGCGCACGTTTGATCACATCTTTCGGCACGCCCGCCAACGCGGCAACGGCCAGACCGTAGCTTTTGCTCGCCGCGCCGTCCTGAACAGTATGCATAAAGGCAATGGTGTCGCCATGCTCAAGCGCGTCCAGGTGCACGTTTGCAACGCCTTCCATTTTTTCCGGCAGCGTCGTCAGCTCGAAGTAGTGCGTGGCGAACAGGGTCATTGCTTTGATACGGTTAGCCAGATTTTCGGCGCAGGCCCAGGCCAGCGACAGGCCATCATAGGTTGATGTACCGCGTCCGATCTCATCCATCAGCACCAGGCTGTTTTCCGTGGCGTTATGCAGAATATTGGCCGTTTCGGTCATCTCCACCATAAAAGTGGAACGGCCAGATGCCAGATCGTCCGCCGCGCCTACGCGGGTGAAAATACGATCTATTGGACCTATTTCCGCCTGCTGCGCGGGCACAAAGCTGCCGATATAGGCGAGCAGCACGATCAACGCAGACTGACGCATATAGGTACTTTTACCGCCCATATTCGGACCGGTAATAATCAACATGCGGCGCTGCGGTGCGAGGGTCAACGGGTTGGCGATAAACGGCTCGCTCAGCACTTTCTCAACCACCGGATGACGGCCGCCGACCACTTTGATACCGGGTTTGTCGGTAAGCTGCGGACAGGTGTAATTCAGGCTCCAGGCACGCTCTGCCAGATTCGCCAGCACGTCGAGTTCCGCCAGCGCAGTGGCGCTGGTTTGCAGCGCTTCAAGGTGCGGCAGCAGCATATCGAACAATTGATCGTATAGCTGTTTTTCAAGCGCCAGCGCTTTGCCTTTTGAGGTGAGAACCTTGTCTTCGTACTCTTTAAGCTCAGGAATGATGTAGCGTTCGGCGTTTTTTAGCGTCTGACGGCGAACATAGTGAATTGGCGCATGGTGACTCTGCCCGCGGCTGATCTGAATGTAATAGCCATGCACGGCGTTAAAGCCAACTTTCAGCGTATCCAGTCCCAGCTTCTCACGTTCGCGAAATTCCAGCTTATCGAGATAATCCGTTGCGCCATCCGCCAGCGCACGCCATTCGTCCAGCTCTTCGTTATAGCCAGGAGCGATTACGCCGCCGTCTCGAACCAGAACAGGCGGTGACTCGATAATCGCGCGCTCAAGCAGTTCACGTAGTTCGGTAAACTCTCCCATGTTTTCACGCAGCGTTTGTACATAATCCGTTGGCACATCGGCCAGCAACTCCCGTAATTCAGGCAGTTGCTGGAAGGCGTAACGCATACGTGCCAAATCACGCGGACGCGCGGTACGCAGAGCCAGACGGGCGAGGATACGTTCCAGATCGCCAACCTGACGTAAAACCGGCTGAATTTCAGCGGTGCGATCCTGCAGGGCTGCGATGGTACACTGGCGTTTTTGCAGCACGTCGAGGCTACGTACCGGCATATGCAGCCAGCGTTTGAGCATACGGCTACCCATTGGCGTGACGGTGCAGTCGAGCACCGAGGCCAGCGTATTTTCAAAGCCACCTGCCAGATTCTGAGTGATTTCCAGATTACGACGCGTGGCGGCATCCATGATGATGCTGTCCTGCTGTCTGTCCATGGTGACGGAGCGAATATGAGGCAGGGAGGTGCGCTGTGTGTCCTTCACGTATTGCAACAGGCAGCCCGCAGCGCATAAGGCGTGATGTGCTTTTTCGACGCCAAAGCCGGTGAGATCCCGCGTGCCAAACTGCATATTCAACTGCTGACGCGCGGTTTCAATTTCAAATTCCCACAGCGGACGGCGGCGCAGGCCACGGCGGCCTTCAATCAGGCGCATTTCGGCGAAATCTTCGGCATACAGCAGCTCAGCGGGATTGGTGCGCTGTAGCTCAGCCGCCATGGTCTCTGCATCTTCCGGCTCGCTCAGGCGGAAACGGCCAGAGCTGATATCAAGCGTCGCATAGCCAAACCCTTTGCCGTCCTGCCAGATAGCCGCCAGCAGATTATCATGACGCTCCTGCAATAACGCTTCATCGCTGATGGTGCCGGGCGTAACGATGCGCACCACTTTACGTTCAACCGGTCCTTTACTGGTGGCCGGATCGCCAATTTGCTCGCAAATGGCGGCGGACTCGCCGAGATTCACCAGCTTCGCCAGATAGTTTTCCACGGCGTGGTGCGGCACGCCCGCCATAGGGATTGGTTCACCTGCCGAGGCGCCGCGTTTGGTCAGGGAGATATCCAGCAGTTGCGATGCGCGTTTCGCATCATCATAAAACAGCTCGTAAAAGTCACCCATACGGTAAAAAAGCAGGATGTCAGGGTGCTGCGCTTTCAGGCGCAGATACTGCTGCATCATGGGCGTATGGGAGTCTACATTATCCATATTACTCATAGTGTCTGTCTTTTTAATCCATTGAATTAAAGGTCATTGTGATGACTTTTTGTTAGTAGAATTTTTTGTTTCTCACAAAGATCATTGCCCGGTAGAAGTCCTGCTATTACACCACAGAACATCGCGGTGACACACCGTGCACGGCGGAAATCTTCGCGATACCTCGCAGAGTTCGTTACCGGCGCTGGGTTTTTGATTTACCATAAGGTAAACCTTTTTTAGTCAGATATAGGGATATCCAGCACATGCGTTATACAGCCGCCTTACTTCCCCTTCTTGTTTTGTTATCCGCCTGTAGCAGTAAGCCGAAAACCGAGGCACAGATACAACAAACCTCTGGTACGCCATCCGGCGGTTTCCTGCTTCAGCCGCAGCATAATATGTTCATGCAGACGGGGGATTTTGCCTATAACCCGGAGGCCGAAAAATTTATCGATAAGATGGTGAGCGAGCACGGCTTTGATCGCCAGCAGCTGCATGAAGTGCTGTCGCAGGCTAAAAAACTCAATTATGTGCTGCGCCTGATGGATCAGCAGGCGCCCACTACCGCTCCGCCTCCGGGACCTAACGGCGCCTGGTTACGTTATCGCGGTAAATTTATCACGCCGGATAATGTGCAAAACGGCGTGGTGTTCTGGAACCAATACGACGATGCGCTCAAGCGTGCCTTTCAGGTCTACGGTGTACCGCCAGAAATTATCGTAGGCATTATTGGCGTGGAAACCCGCTGGGGCCGCGTAATGGGTAAAACAAGGATCGTTGATGCGCTGGCTACGCTTTCCTTTGCTTATCCACGCCGGGCTCAGTATTTCTCCGGGGAGCTGGAAACCTTCCTGCTAATGGCACGTAATGAAGGCGACGATCCGCTGGCGCTGAAGGGATCGTTTGCGGGCGCGATGGGTTACGGCCAGTTTATGCCATCCTCCTTTAAGGAATACGCGGTTGATTTCAACGGCGATGGCCACGTCAATCTGTGGGATCCGGAAGACGCCATTGGCAGCGTGGCGAATTACTTCAAAGGGCACGGCTGGGTGAAAGAGGATTTGGTGGCGGTCCCGGCAAACGGCCAGGCGCCGGGACTGGCAAACGGTTTTAACACCAAATATTCCGTCTCTGCGCTGCAACAGTCTGGTTTAAGTCCGCAAGGATCGCTGGGTAACCATCAGGAAGTCAGCCTGCTGCGTCTGGATATGGGCGACCGCTACCAGTACTGGTACGGCTTGCCGAACTTCTATGCCATTACCCGCTATAACCACAGCACCCATTATGCGATGGCGGTATGGCAGTTGGGGCAGGCCGTCGCGCTGGCCCGCGTGCAGTAAAAGAGTGGCGGGCTAACCGCCCGCTATTTTTATGCGCCATGCTTCGTTTCAGACGAAGTGTAAATCAGTAATTTACAATGCGCTCAGAGTGTTTTATGTTATGTTATAACAAAACAATTTGAGTGCCTGTTATGCCATTTTTTCCCGATCGCACATTATTCACCGCGTCAGCTCCGCTGCGTTTTGGTGTCGTTCTGCTTCTGCTGTCGCTCCTGTGGTTGATGATTCTTTGGGCGATAGCACTGCCATGATTACCCTTGAACACCTGGTTGCAGGCTACCACGGCAAAGCGGTAACGCAGCCCCTGAGCGGCACGTTTGCCGCAGGCAGCATGACGGCGATTATCGGGGCTAATGGCACAGGAAAGTCCACGCTCCTTAAGACGCTGCTGCGATTGCAACCGCCGGTATCCGGGCATCTCTCTTTTGCGGGCGGTACTGCGCCCCGCGCTGCCTGGCTGCCACAGCTTGCCGAGATGGATCGCCAGTTTCCTGCAACGGTTTACGATGTGGTATGCATGGGAAACTGGCCCGGGCGTAGCCTGTTTTCTGGATTTAATCGCCAGCATCGCCTGTATGTTTCTGATGCCATTGAGCGCGTAGGGCTGAGTGAACTTCATCGGCAGACCATTGAAACGCTTTCCGGCGGGCAGTTTCAGCGCATGCTTTTTGCGCGCTTGCTTGTTCAGAATGCGCCGCTGGTTCTGCTGGATGAACCCTTCACCGGTATTGATGCGCAAACAAGCCGTTTCCTGATGAAACTGGTCTGTCAGATGCATGATGCCGGGCAAACGGTTATCGCGGTGTTGCATGATAACGCGTTAGTAAAGAGCCATTTTCCACAGGTTTTACTGCTCAGCTCTGAAGCCTGTCGTTGGGGAAGGGCCGCAGAGATCCTGCCTCACTATCAGCCTACAAGCCTGAATCTGGCGTTATCCGCATGATTTATCACTTCTTAATTGCGCCCTTTGTCGATTACGGCTTTATGCGCCGTGCGTTGGTGGCGTGCCTGGCGCTGTCGCTGAGTACCGCCCCGTTGGGTATTTTTCTTTTGCTGCGGCGCATGAGCCTGGTTGGGGATGCGCTGTCGCACGCCATTTTGCCAGGCGTGGCGGTGGGCTATTTACTGGCAGGAATGTCGCTGCTGGCAATGGGAATAGGTGGGTTCGTGGCGGGAGTCGTGGTTGCGCTGGCTTCTGGCCTGGTAAGCGCCCGCACCAACCTTAAGGAGGATGCTAGTTTTGCCGGGTTCTATCTCGGATCGCTGGCGCTGGGCGTGACACTGATTTCCCTGCGTGGATCCAGTGTCGATCTGCTGCATTTGCTCTTTGGTTCCATCCTCGCCATAGACAGTCAGGCTACGGTTTTCGTGGGCATTATCGCCAGCGCCACGTTGATTCTGCTTGCCCTGCTTTATCGCGGCCTGGTGATGGAAACGTTCGATCGTGCTTTCCTGCGC
>DALYUA010000077.1:0-10078 GCA_031993245.1 Buttiauxella sp.
CTGTTAGAAACCTATAGCGAACTTCTGGACGAAAAATCAGACAATATTTTCACTACCCTTTCTATCCAAATAGCCGACATAACAGTGCAATGCGAAGAAAATCACAGCGAACTAAGACAATTTGAAGCGGAGCGAGATATAGCTGCCAAACAGGTAGAGTATACTACTCGTCAGCAAAAATTAATAGAAAGAGAAACTCCCGGATGGTTTGAACGGTTATTTAATAGAAAAAAATATCATTTGCATAAGGAATTATTGCGTCAAACAAAACATCAATTGCTTGAGTTAATTGCACTGTTAACTGAAAAAATGCAGTTCGTTACTGATAGTCAAATACAACTAATGAAAAAACAGTCAGCAAGAAGAGAAATACAGCTGAAGATAGATGAAATTAATAAGCAGAAAATAATAGATAAACAAAAGTTACAGGCGTTACAAAAAAAGTTTCATAACGTCATTACGCCAGACCGCAATTCATCCATTGATAATGCCGACCTGCAGCGTACCGCACTCTGGCAAAATGGAGAGATAAATCGCCTGCGTTCAGAAGTTTTTCTGGCAGCGATGAGCTTACATCAGGCATGGCTATATGAAGCTATGGGGCTTAAGCGTTTCAGGAATTTCATTTTTACATTGAGTACATTCCTGAGCGCTCCTCATCATTATCCTACCCCGTTGCGCTGCTGGCAGACGCTAAGTATGTTCGTTCCTGTACTATCCACAACATTCGCCTCTGTTAGCCGAATGTTGGCTGGAGTGAAAAGCGAAGAGATTGGCTGGTTAATGATTGATGAAGCTGGCCAGGCCTCACCGCAACAGGCAGTAGGAGCCATTTTGCGAGCCAAACGTGTTTTAGTCGTAGGAGATCCATTACAGATCGAGCCTGTTTTCACCGCATCCTCAAGCCTTGTTAAACGTCTTTGTGATGATGTTTTGCAAGAGCAAGCGGACGACTGGTACCCTGCAAAACTGTCGGTCCAGCAGTTGGCCGACCGGGTCAACCATTGGGGTTGCGAATTAGAAGTAATGAATAACAACATATGGATTGGTATCCCATTATGGGTTCATCGACGTTGCATCGAACCCATGTTTAGCATTGCCAACAGGCTCGCTTATAATAACCGAATGATCCATGGTCTGGATGCCAATAAAATTCGCAGTCAGCTTGTTAATGGAAACCTGGAAAATCACTGGCTTGTTTCGAAAGGGGGTCAGGGAGAACGGCAGTACCGGGACAGTCACGGCCAAAGCTTGCTTATCTTACTTGATCGTCTTTTATGTGAAAATATCTCTCTGGAATCAATTTACGTAATCACGCCTTTCAAAGCCGTAAAATCCGCAGTATTAAAGTTGATAGAACAACGTCACTTAAAATCTTGGCAACAATCTTCACCATTTATTACGTCGAAAAACATAAAAGAGTGGCAAAAAAGCTGTATTGGAACAGTGCATACTTTTCAGGGAAAAGAGAATGATATCGTTATTTTCATTCTGGGATGTGATGAACAAAATAATGGTGGGGCTAAATGGGCATCAAGTAAACCGAATCTGTTGAACGTAGCTGTCACTCGCGCCAAAAAACATATATTTGTTATTGGCGATCCGAGTGTCTGGAGCTCTTTACCTGGATTTAATAGCGTTGCATATACTCTAAAAGCGTTACAGCCTAATGATATTTCAACTGTTAACGCGAGTACGCAAATTTTTTAGAACTATAAGGACTGACAGAACTGGAGCTGCAGGCCAGTAAAACCTCTGTCGCCAGAGACCTCAGCAGCGACATCAGAACCGCGCTGGCGCAGAAGCCCTCTTCCTTATCCCAGCAGTTTCTCGCTGCCCTGCGTTAACTGCTACAAAATGAGTATCGCCTGAATAAACCGGAGTGCGGTTCCGACGGCTGGCTGCCAGAGGATGCTTTCTGACTGGTCAGCAAGAACACTACCAACCGGGTTCGCGCCTGGCTGCTCCAGCATGGTGTAGCCAGGGTGCCGGAAAAAAATAATCACCTGTTTGACGAATAGCTTATCGTTGCCAACGAGGATAAAGCTATCAATATCATCGGCTCCCTGATGTACACTAATCCGAATGAAGCGCATGAATTCGTCGCCAGCATTCCGCCCCTTGCCTGGTTGCTGTCAGCATCAGTTATCGCCTTCGGATTCATGGTGCTTGTATCATCATTCTCCGGGGTCTGTGACGAGGTAGCCACACGCCGTGTTTACGGTTTTCTGCTGGTGTTCTTTATTGTTTCGGCTTTCTGGTCCCCGGTCAGACAGGGGCGACTGCTCAGCAGTGGATTACCCGAAGTACGCTTCGTTCATGACATCAAGGCGTCTTACCGGGCGGTACGTGACAACAACCAGCATTTTGCTCAGATAATGAATACTGGCAGCGACTGGAAACCAGTACCCTTGCCCGGCCAGCACCAGACCTACATCCTGGCCATCGGGGAAAGCGCACGCCGTGGCTCGACAGCGTTCCGGCCACCCTGTTTACACAGTACATTTCAGCCGGGCCTTCTACCGTACTCTCCCTGACAAACACCCTGGCGCGTCGTCGGGGAAACGCCACTGAACTGAATAACAACATTGTGACGCTGGCATCCCGGGCAGGATTTGAAACCTGGTGGATATCGAATCAGGGCAGGAAAGGACACTTCGATTCGCCGGTGGCATTGATGGGGGAAAGTGCAGACCATGTTTACTTCAGTAAGTCAGCCAGTTCCGACGATAGACTGTATTCACCGGACAGCCAGTTGCTTCCTCATCTTGATGCCGCACTGAAGCAAGGTAAGGGTAAGAAATTTATCGTACTGCAACTGATGGGGTCACATCCGCAGGCCTGCGTAAGAACGCAGGGACAGTATGATATTGATACAGGTGCTAAAGAAATCTCGTGCTACATCAAATCCGTCGCCATGACTGACCAGTTACTGGAGCAGGTCTACAACATGGCTGAACGCGATGGAGGCGACTGGTCGATGATGTATTTCTTCGACCACGGGTTGCCATACACCAACAAAGACACCGCAGGTGCTTATCTGACTCACGGTGACAAAACCCGTGAAAACTATGAAGTGCCCTTCTTCATCCTCGACAAAAATCAAACGGACAAAGTCACTGTCCCGGTACGACGCAGCAGCTTACGCTTTCTGGAAACCTTTGCTCAGTGGTTAAACATTCGTACCCCGGAAATTCCTGAAAGTTGTGACATGTTATCTGCCGAAAACTGCAGCGATGAACATCAGGTTTTGAATTTCCAAGGACAGCTGATGGAGTATGACAAGTTACCGTCAGTGACATGATTTTAACTCGGCCCAAGAAAACCGTTAGAAAATTGGACAGGCCTTGCCTCTGCCAATCTGCCCGGGATACTTACAGTTTCGCCGCCACTGATTTAAGTGCCTGATTTTATGATGCTTACCAGGGGGGAATCCTATGGAAAAACGCTCTAGGGGCGTGGCCTTCTCTTTCTTGGCTTTTCGTTACACTTACCGTTTGCGTTATCTTTTATTTAGCAAGATCCGTCAACTCACCGCAGAAAAGTGACAGAGCGTAGCGAGCGAACGGTCGAGGAAGCGGAAAAAAACTGGAGATTACTTTAAGCACTTGCGCACTGAAGCTACGATGACAACACAACAGAGAACGGAGCTGAACATGGCGAAATTTATTCAGCCGCAATCCCTACTTTTGCTTGAGAAGCTCAACGAACTGAAAATCTCAATACTAATGATTCATGCCCGTAAAGCACACTGGTGCGATTTTGGAACATTTTATGGGTGGTATTTTGAGGGTCAGGAGGTAAAATCGCCCTGAGCGCGTTTCAGTGGTGCTGATAACGGATCAAATATGTTATAACACATAACTATATGAAATAACAGTGGAAAGTTCGATATATGTCTAATAAAAACCAGTCAAATAGGTTAACCGATCAGCATAAGTTATCTCAAGGTGTAATTGGGATTTTTGGGGATTATGCAAAAGCTCATGATCTCGCGGTTGGAGAAGTTTCAAAATTAGTAAAGGATGCTCTTAGTAAAGAATATCCTCAATTATCTTTTCGATATAGAGATAGCATAAGGAAAACGGAAATCAATGAGTCTTTAAAAAAAATTGACCCTGAGCTAGGTGGGACTCTCTTTGTTTCAAATTCCAGTATCAAACCTGATGGCGGAATTGTAGAGGTTAAAGACGATAATGATGAATGGAGAGTGGTGCTTGTCACGGAAGCTAAGCATCAAGGTAAAGATATTATAAATATAAAAAATGGAGTATTGGTTGGAAAAAACAGCGATCAAGATTTAATGGCTGCTGGGAATGCTATCGAAAGATCTCATAAGAACATATCAGAAATAGCGAATTTCATGCTGTCTGAAAGTCACTTCCCTTATATTCTTTTTTTAGAAGGCTCTAACTTTTTAACAGAAAACATTTCAATAATAAGACCGGATAGAAGAGTTGTTAACCTTGAATATAAGTCTGGCATGTTAAATAGGTTAGATAGGCTGACTGCGGCTAATTATGGGTTGCCTATAAATAGTAATCTGTGCGTTAACAGGTTTGTGAAACATAAAGATAAAAATATTATGCTACAGGCAGCATCTATATATACTCAAGGCAATGGTGGGGAATGGGATTCGAAGATTATGTTTGAAATAATGTTTGATATTTCTACAACTTCGCTCAGAGTGCTGGGGCGGGACTTGTTTGATCAGCTCACATCCAAGTAACTATTTAATTAATTGTATTATAAGGTGTTTTGTAAATGGCTAGAAATGCAACAAACAAGCTACTGCAAAAAGCTAAAAAATCGAAAAGTGATGAGTTTTACACTCAATATTGTGATATTGAAAACGAACTTCAACATTACAGGTCTCACTTTTCTGGAAAGGTTGTTTATTGCAATTGTGACGATCCTAGAGTTAGTAATTTCTTTAAATATTTTGCAGTGAATTTTGATAACCTTGGCTTGAAAAAGTTAATGGCATCTTGCTATGTAGAACAAGATACCAGTTTGTTTGGCACCAAAGTGGCCAAGAGCGGTTTTTATTATGAGCATAACAAAAAAAACGGCGAGAATTTTCTTTTAGATGACATTAGCGTTTCTTCTTTCGATGAGGATGGTGATTTTCGTAGTTCAGAAAGTATAGAGCTACTAAAAAAATCGGATATTGTTGTTACGAATCCGCCATTCTCGTTGTTTAGAGAGTATCTCGAACAATTGATTAAGTATGATAAAAAATTCCTTATAATTGCTAATGTCAATGCAATAACATATAAAGAAGTATTTAAGCTAATTAAGGAAAATAAGCTTTGGCTTGGAGTTCATCTTGGAAGAGGCGTTTCTGGGTTTATTGTGCCAGAACATTATGAGTTATATGGGACCGAGGCTAGAATTGATGAGAATGGAAATAGAATCATCTCACCAAACAACTGTTTATGGCTGACTAACTTGGATACTTTTATCCGACATAAAGATATACCACTTACAAAGAAATATTTTGGCAATGAAGATGAGTACCCTAAGTATGATAATTATGACGCTATAAACATAAACAAAACAAAAGATATCCCATCGGATTACAAGGGGGTTATGGGAGTGCCTATAACATTCCTGCATAAATTTAACCCTGATCAGTTTGAATTGATAAAATTTAGAAAAGGAATGGACGAAAAAGATTTATCTATTAATGGCAAGTGCCCATACTTCAGGATTTTAATAAAAAACAGAAGGCTAAGTTAGTTATTGATGTGCACTTATGCGGAAGTGCTTTATGCTGAAAGCCAAATTCTTTATAAAAGGATTGCTTTGGTTTCATTTTAACAACGTAACACTTAGGGTTTTGTTAGGTTCTTCTTGAGATCATTACCTGGTCGTCGTAATCTTCTGTACCAGAAACGATCAAACCGCCTTGCAGGGCGGTTTGATCGAAGTGACCTGCCCCCAGTATTAAACACAATAGTCAGTTAGTAATGTCGGTTTATTTTCCTTCGTTTTTTCCATTTCGCCAGCCTGCTGCAAACTCCGCTGGCGTCAGATAATTCAGTGAGGAATGAGGCCGGCACTCATTATAGTCCTGCCGCCAGTCGTTAATAATTTTTCTGGCGTGAACAATATCGCTGAACCAGTGCTCATTCAGACACTCATCTCGAAATCGACCATTAAAGCTTTCGATAAACCCGTTCTGTGTCGGCTTGCCCGGCTGAATAAGCCGAAGCTCAACGCCATGCTCAAAGGCCCACTGGTTCAGTGCCCGGCAGGTAAACTCTGATCCTTGATCTGTTCTGATCGTTGCCGGATAGCCACGAAATAACGCAATGCTGTCCAGAATACGTGTGACCTGAATGCCTGATATACCGAAGGCAGCAGTGACTGTCAGGCATTCCTTCGTGAAATCATCGACGCAGGTCAGGCACTTGATCCTGCGTCCGGTAGCCAGTGCGTCCATGACGAAATCCATCGACCACGTCAGGCTAGGAGCAGCAGGACGGAGCAATGGAAGACGTTCTGTTGCCAGTCCTTTACGACGTCGTCTGCGCTTAACACCCAGGCCGCTGAGATGATAAAGGCGGTACACGCGCTTGTGATTAACTCGCAGGCCTTCCCGTCGCAGTAGTTGCCATATACGGCGGTAACCGAAACGCCGGCGCTCAAGTGCCAGTTGAGTGATGCGCCCGGATAAATACGCATCAACCTCCGGACGCTGCGCCTCATAGCGGCAAGTCGACAGGGACAAACCAGCCAGCCTGCAGGCTCGACGTTGCGACAGACCCGTCGCTTTACACATCACTACAACAGCTTCCCGCTTGTGGTCTGTCGTCAGTACTTTCGGCTCAACGCCACCTGTAATGCTTCCTTATCCAGCATGGCTTCTGCAAGCAACTTCTTGAGCCGGGCGTTCTCTTCTTCAAGCGACTTAAGGCGTTTTACTTCAGGGACTTCCATGCCACCAAACTTCTTACGCCAGGTGTAAAAGGTTGCGTCAGAAATAGCATGCTTACGGCAAAGCTCACGGGCGGAAATGCCAGCCTCGGCCTCGCGGAGAATACTGATGATCTGTTCGCTTCTTCATGGGGATGTCCTCACGTTGCTAATGAAGACATTACTAACATCGTGGTGTGTTAATCAATGGGGAGCAGGTCACCAGTATCTTGAACCATTTGGGTGGACGAGAAGATGCATACCGTTGCTATCGGTCAGCTTATATTGCTTATCCGTTGGCTTGGCTGTTCTGACTTTGATATCTGTTAGAGCCATGCTTATCCCCTCCCTGTTGGTACAAGTATTATCGAACCGGAAATACCATCATCTGTACCAACATGTGTTGGTAGATGTACGTTGAAGTCGGTTGACCTTGAGAGAGTTAATATAGCGAGAAAAGCAGGTAAGTGCTGGATTTTAGGCATAAAAAAAGACCTCAGTTGAGGTCTATTTACATACTGTTGGTGCCGAAGGCCGGACTCGAACCGGCACGTATTTCTACGGTTGATTTTGAATCAACTGCGTCTACCGATTTCGCCACTTCGGCACGAAGGGTATGCGGAAAACGTTGTGGATTATACCTGTCGCACGCCACCTTGCAAGCGCCGCCCTTCGCAAGCTGCGCTAAGTGCTGAAAATTTCAGCGCATCATCTGCTCGTTCCCTGCCCCGCCTGGTCTGCCGCTTTCCGCTCCGCATCACACATTCACCAAATCTATCCTCTCAAGGTTTACATCACCTTTCATTTGTTATGTGATCCTGTTACTGGTTTTAGTAACTCACCTGCCACTTTCTGCGAGACAGGCAGCAACAGGAACACATATGCATTTTTACCAGGCGGACCCCACGCTTGAGAACTACTGGCGGGGCGTGATTCTTTTTGGAAGAAATGTCGCATCTTACAAATTTGCTCTCGCGCATGCCCTGTACGAGGTGGATAAGACGGGCAGCGATCTGGTTACGCTTGAGCAGCTTGCCGTGCCCTTCAGTCGCCATATTTGCCAGCACCTCTTGCATGCCCCAAAGCAGATCACTTCCCGTGGCAGCAAGTATCTTGAGGCCTGCGTGCAGTTCAATAACGGCGAGATCACGCAGGACAAGCTTACGGAAATTACGGTGCGGCTCGGCTTTAATAACGTTATCGACGCCTTCCACAACGTGAATTCAGGGGAGATTGAGAAACGCTTTTTCCTCGACGAGCGTAAAACGAATAGCGGCATTCGGCTGACAGAAAACTTCTACCAGCTTGGCGAGCGGCAGCAGTATCAGAACCTGGCCTTTGAAACTACCGCGCGCTGGAACCTGGTTGAGCAGGCATGGACGATGGGCATTTCCCGCCATCTTCTCAACGTCGAATTCGACGCGAATGATCAACTGCTGTATAGCCGGGTCAATGCGCGGCGGGTCAATATCACCAGCTGCCGCAACAGCCTTAACGGCTATCAGAAAGGGCGCTGCTTTTACTGCTTCCGGCCCATTAGCCTCACGCCGGGAGATAGCGAGCTGGCGGACGTGGACCACTTTATTCCCTGGATTGCACGCGATGAGGTGCCGAATATCAACGGCGTCTGGAACCTGGTGCTGGCGTGCCAGTGCTGTAATCGCGGCGAGGCGGGCAAGTTTGCTCGTTTACCGGGTACTAAGCTGTTGGCGCGGCTTCACGCCCGCAATGAATACTTTATTCAGAGTAAACTTCCGCTGCATGAAACCATCGTCAATCAAACGGGTAAACAGCCTGAACAGCGCAGGAATTTCCTTATTGATAACTGGAACGCTGCCAGAGTACGGCTGTTCCATACCTGGGAGCCTCAGGCCGAAGGAGAGGCAATATTCTGATGACTAACGACTATTACCAGCACCACGCGCAGACCTTTTTCGACGACACGGCTAACGTCGAAATGTCCTCGCTGTACGAATCCTTTACCCGGCACCTCTCGCCTGGCGCGTGCGTGCTTGATGCGGGCTGCGGCTCCGGACGTGACAGTAAAGCGTTCTGTGAGAAAGGCTATCAGGTTGAAGCATTTGATGCCTCGTCAGAAATGGTTGCTCTCGCGCAGCAGCATACCGGCCTGCCGGTTCAGCAAATGACGTTCGCGGATGTTACCGCTCGGCAAAAATACGACGGCATCTGGTGCTGCGCATCCCTGCTCCATGTTCCGGCTTCTGAACTGCCGGAAGTGATGCAGAAGCTCGCCCAAGCCCTTAAGCCCGGCGGCGTCTGGTACGTGTCGTTTAAGTACGGCAATGGCGAACGTGAGAAAGACGGGCGTCGGTTTACAGATATGAATGAGGCGAGCTTTAAGGCTTTGCTGCAATGCGTGCCGGAGATAAAAATCACGGAACTCTGGACGACCGAAGATAAACGCCCCGGGCGGGATGAGATGTGGCTGAACGCTGTGCTGGATAAAAGATAGTTACGCCTTTCACGGTGGATGGCGCTTCCCTTCTCCCCTCTTCCCCAAAAAGCACATCTCGCACACCGTCCTGGCGTCGTCCATGCTCTACACTTCCTGACTGAGCCAACACGAAGGAAATCACATGTCCATAATAAAAAGTTACGCCGCGCCACAGGCCGGTGCAGAGCTTGAGCTTTATGAATACGACGCGGGCGAGCTGGGCGCGGAGGATGTTGAAGTCAAAGTGGAATACTGTGGTATCTGCCATTCCGACCTGTCGATGATCGATAACGAGTGGGGCTTCTCGCAGTATCCGCTGGTGCCGGGCCATGAGGTGGTTGGCCGCGTGCATGCGCTTGGCAGCGCTGCGCAGGACAAAGGGCTGAAGGTCGGGCAACGCGTGGGCATCGGCTGGACGGCACGTAGCTGCGGGCACTGCGATGCCTGTATCAGCGGCAGCCAGGTGAACTGTCAGGAAGGAAGTGTAGCGACCATCATCAACCGCGGCGGCTTTGCCGATAAAATCCGTGCCGACTGGCAGTGGGTTATTCCTCTGCCCGACTCCGTCGATATCGAATCCGCAGGCCCGCTGCTGTGCGGCGGTATCACCGTCTTTAAGCCTCTGCTGATGCACCATATTACGGCCACCAGCCGCGTGGGCGTGATTGGTATCGGCGGGCTCGGGCATATCGCCATCAAGCT
>DALYUA010000078.1:0-9992 GCA_031993245.1 Buttiauxella sp.
AGAAGTAATTACCCGTACTCAGGCAGCAGGCGTGCACGAAGTAGTGATTAAACGCGGCGCAGAGTCTTGTCTGGTTGCTATTCAGGGCGAACCGCTGCTGGAAGTGCCTGCCGTTAAGTTACCGAAAGAGAAAGTGATTGATACCACCGCGGCCGGAGATTCATTCAGCGCCGGGTATCTGGCCGTACGCCTGACCGGCGGCACCGCCGAAGCGGCAGCAAAACGCGGGCACTTAACGGCGAGCACCGTTATTCAGTATCGCGGCGCTATTATTCCTGAGGAAGCGATGCCAGCGTAATGCATCATTCCCTCACCCTGGCCCTCTGCTTCAGGAAGAGGGTCGGGATGAGGGTAAAGATTGCTACGCGGGTGGAATATCCGACACATCCTGCTTAGGATTATCCGTCAGCGGCTGCGCGCGTGGAGGCGTCATGACCTTCTCCCACGTCGCCTGCAGCTCCTTCATGTTGAACTCCGCCTCACCTTTCGGCTGCAGCAGTACCAGGGACATATTCTGCGACAGTTGCTGACGCAAGTCCTGGTTAAGCATGGTAAGCGTCAGGCTCTTCAGGAAACTCTGGCGCAGCTTCTGATACTGCTCCGGGGCGATATCCACGACCTGGTTTTGCAAAGAACGCATGCGCTGGCTAATCAGCACATCGGTATTGGTACGGGCGTAAGTGGCAAACAGTTTCGTTAGCTCCATGTTCTTCTGCGCAATCAGCGCATCAAACTCTTCCTGCGACAGCCCCTTATCCCGCACACGCAATAGTTCGCGCCCTACGGTTGCCAGGTTGCCATTAAGCTTATCATTAGGCGTTTCCAGGTTGATGCCGCACTGCGCGCGCTGATAAAGCACGCGGCAGTCAAAGCTCAGGTTAAGATCTTTAGCATTCCCTTTACTGAGATTCTGCTGCACATGCCAGAACAGCGCCTCACGGGCAAGATCGGCACGCCAGTAGCGCAGTAGCGTTGCGGAATCGCGAATCGGCTGCCAGGGGTTGTCCCACATCAGCGACAGGCGATCGTGACGCACGCTCCCGGTCATCAGGCTGACCGGCTCAGGCTTAAGCGGGGAAAGCGTTGGCACCGGAGCTGGCGTTTCACGTTTGCCCTCCAGCCCGCCAAAGATTTTATTGATCTGTTCAGCAACGCTGCGGCTGTCCACATTCCCGACCACGATGAGCGTCATGGCGTCCGGGGTATACCATTTTTTGTAGAATGTATTGAGCTGTTCGGCATCGACCGGCTGTTTTAAATCTTCGGCAGGATCGTGACCCAGCAGCGTGGAGCCTTTCAGACGATAGCGCCACCAGCTATCCTGGGTATCCATCGGCCAGGTTGCGACCATATCCTGCGTTTGCAAAGCGGTATCTACGGTTTCAGGCGTCACCGCCATACTGCCGCTGCTGTCTGCAAGAAACGTCAGCGCTTCTTTGAGCAAATCATTGCGGTTATTCGGCAGGCTGAGATTAAACAGCGTGAAGTCATAAGAGACGATGGCCGGCGGCAGGGGACGCGCTGGGTCCATACTCAGCTGCCATAAAGAACGGGCCTGCAACGGCTGCAAACTACCGTGTTGAGTCAGAGCCAGGCGTGGCAAAAAATGACTGTAGCCGCTCTGTTGGGTGCTCTCAGTTAAGGAGCCGGCGTTGACCAACAGACGAACTTCTATACGATCGCTGGGGCGCTGCGGAGTAGCAAGAACCTGCCATTGAAAACCATTTGCAAGCTGGCCTTCCTGCCATGCCGGGTCGGGCTGTAGCGTTTCTGCCTGCACATTACCGGCGGCGGCGACCAACAGCAATCCGCCAGCTAAGAGTCGAATTTTGGTGCCCTGCATGTGAACCCCTGAGAAACATTCCTGGTTAAAAAGTATAACGACGGCACAGGTTTACTGAAAAGCCGACGTTGGTGACGTTTCACCATTCCGTTTGACCGCATTTGTGCGAAAACGTCACGTAAAAATAAAAAAATAGCCAAGAGCTACCGTAAACCGGGGTAATTATGCGCAGCCACCCGCAGCGAGGGCAAGTCGCTGCGGGCAATTGGGAGGATTAAGGGGAGACTTCGGTCACTTTTTTGGCGGAATGTTTATTAGCAAGCGTTTCTTTAAGTTGTTTCTCATCCAGTTGCTTAACCCACTTCGCCACGACGATTGTCGCCACGCCGTTACCCACCAGGTTGGTCAGCGCTCGCGCTTCAGACATAAAACGGTCGATGCCGAGAATCAGCGCCAGTCCCGCCACCGGTAAATGCCCCACGGCGGAGATGGTCGCTGCGAGCACGATAAACCCGCTTCCTGTCACGCCCGCCGCCCCTTTTGAAGAGAGCAGCAGCACCACCAACAGCGTGATTTGATGGAAGATGTCCATGTGGCTGTTGGTCGCCTGGGCGATAAACACCGCCGCCATCGTCAGGTATATCGAGGTCCCGTCCAGGTTAAAGGAGTAACCCGTTGGGATAACCAGTCCCACCACCGATTTACGGCAGCCAAGTTTCTCCATTTTGTCGAGCATACGCGGCAGCGCGGATTCGGAGGAGGAGGTGCCCAGCACGATCAGCAGCTCTTCTCTGATGTAGCGGATAAACCTGAAAATATTAAAACCGGTAACTCGTGCGATAGTCCCCAGCACCACCACCACAAACAGAATGCAGGTAATGTAGAAGCAGATAATAAGCTGACCAAGCTGCACCAGCGAGCCGACACCGTATTTACCGATGGTAAACGCCATCGCGCCGAAAGCACCGATTGGAGCCAGGCGCATGATCATATTGATAATGCCAAAAATGACCTGCGAAAAGCTTTCGATGACGTTAAAAATCAACTGACCTTTGTGGCCCAGACGATGCAGCGCAAAGCCAAAAAGCACGGCAAACATCAGCACCTGCAAAATATTACCGCTGGCAAAGGCGCCAATCACGCTGCCGGGGATCACATCTAACAGAAATCCCACCACACCCTGCTGCTGCGCCTGTTCGGCATACATCGCCACGGCTTTGGCATCAAGCGTCGCCGGATCAACGTTCATCCCGGCGCCCGGCTGCAGCACGTTAACCACCACCAGACCGATAATCAGCGCTATGGTGCTGACCACTTCGAAGTAGAGCAACGCTACCGCACCGGTACGCCCTACGGCTTTCATGCTTTCCATACCCGCAATACCGGTAACCACGGTACAGAAGATAACGGGCGCGATGATCATTTTGATGAGCTTAACGAAGGCATCGCCAAGCGGTTTCATCTGTGCGCCCAGCTCCGGGTAAAAGTGTCCCAGCAAAATACCTATGGCAATTGCGGTCAACACCTGAAAATAGAGACTTTTAAAGAGAGAGGTTTTCATGGGGTGTCCTTGATAGGAAAATTTCCGTCGCGCCGCGTTAATTTGCCTTACGGCTCGCGGCTGCAAAAATAACACCCATAAAAAGTGTGGGACGTGACACAGCGCTAATTTGGAAACAAAATTGTTAAATTATTGCGCTGACTCGCACCAGCTCAATAACATTTGCAACAAGGACGCTACGCAATCGGCGCGGATAAATAGCGGGCTTCAAACTCTTCAAGCGTCAGGGCCTTAGAGAAGAGGTAGCCTTGCGCTACGGTCACATCCTCGGCCAGCAGCCAGTCGCGCTGAGCGGCCAGCTCCACGCCTTCAGCGACCAGCTTCAGGCCGAGCGTTTTGGCCATGGCGACAATCACGCTGACCATCGCCCCGTCTTCCGGCAGGCCATCGACAAAACTTTTGTCGATTTTCAGCGCGTCTATCGGCAGGGACTTCATATGATGCAGATGGCGCAGGCTGGCGTAGCCCATACCAAAATCATCCAGCGCGATCCTCACGCCCGCTTTACGCAGCGGTCGCAATATTTTCACCGCGGCGTCCGGGTGATCAATTCGGCGGCTTTCTGTGATTTCCAGGATCAGCGAGCCGGGCTGAATGCGGTAACGCGCGAGCATTTCCAGCAGCGACGGCACCGTCGTCTCGTTCAGCAGTTGCAGCGCCGACAAATTAACGGAGAGCGGCATGGCGATGCCTCGTTTTTGCCACGCTGAAAGCGTGCGGCAGGACTCTTCAAGTATCCAGGTGCCGATAATCACCATCAGTCCGCAGGCCTCTATGCGCTCGATCAACCCTTCTGGCAAAACCCAGGAGCCATCAGGTTGTTGCATGCGCAACAGAACTTCAGCGCTCACCGTTTCGCCGCTGCGCATATTCACCTGCGGCTGTAGCCAAATCGCTAGCTGCTGCTGCTCAAGCGCGTGCAGGATGTCGTGCTCTTCCGTCAGACGGCGTTGCGCATTTTCCATTTGTTCCGGATCGAAGAAATGAATTTGGTTTTTACCGTGACGACGAGCGGAAAAGGCGGCGGAGACCGCACGGCGATAAAGTTGCTCTGCCGTAAGCCCGCCGTGATACATCGCAATACCAATGTTGGCGGTCGGCCTGAGCTGCAGTCCGTTAATCGGCAATTTTTCATTAAGCGCCGCCATGAGCTGCTGAGCCAGCGCCATGGCATGCCAGGAGTCTTTTATGCCGTGGGCAATAATCCCGAAGTCGTTCCCGCTAAGCTGCGCCAGCACCATCTTCGGCGGCAGAACGCTTTTGATTTTGCTCACCATCGTCAGCAGTAGCGTTTCGCGCTGTTCTTCGTTGAGCACTCCGGCGTCGCCCAGCGTTTCGCTGGTGATTATCATCAGCACGTTGTTTTTCTCGTTCGCTACCAGTTGCTCAAGCAGCGCCAGCAGCAGGGCTTTATTTGGCAGATCCGTCACCGCGTGACGGGTACTCATCACGTTCATTTCCTGATGCAGACGCAGCGCCATTTGCTGATTACGGTTGTAGCTGCGCACCAGCATGCCGATCTCGTCATCGTGATGCAGCGGCGGCAGCTTAAGCTGATGCCCTCCCGCATCCTGCGGGCTAAGGTTATCTAACTCACGGGCAATCTTACGCAGCGGATGGATAATCAAACGGTTAATCGACCAGCTGATCGCCACGGATAAAATTAACGCCAGCAGCAGATAAGTGGTCAGCAGCGTGGATATGGTGCTGATGATGAATTTGTACATCCGCCAGGAATCCGCCTGCAGCACCAGATAGGCCAGCGGCTGTGGATTTGCCGGGCGTTCTAACGAATAAAGCGGCAGGGAAATTTGTACCGGCAGCTCAAACAGACGCGCAATCCAGACCGGGATCGGGCGTTCTGGCGCAAAGCTTTTGCGCAGGGCCTGGAATTGATTAGGCAGCACAACATCCGCCCGGCTGATAATACCGGAAGGCTGAATTTGATTAAGAATAGCCTCCGCCTGAGGAATATCGGCTTTGAGGACGGCTTCAGACAGGGGCAGACGCACCGAATGGGCAATTTTTTCCATCTGGCTTGCGGTGTCATAGCGGCTTTGCTGCACAAAGTGAAAAAGCTGCACCACAATAAAAATGAAAATAAACACCACGGCGACGGCTGACACCATCGCCATTTGTTTAATCGTTAAGGAACGACTGACTCGCAAGCTTACTCTCCGCTATTTCTCTGCCCGCCTGAGCATAATCTTATGCCGGCTGAGTATACTGCATTGTTGACGGTTTAAGGCAGGGCCGCGCGGGAGAATAGGGAAAATCTGCCTTCGGATGGCGTTGTACGTATCTGTAGCAAGCGTTTCCTGGCTGGGGGTCTCCCCCCAACAAAACTAGCGAGCTAGTTCCACCAGCATCTTGAGGCTCGCGGAGTAATAGTCTTCCTGAGAGGTGATTTGCGGTTCGCCCGCGGGTAAGTTCTCCATGACCAGGTCGCGTACCGCCAACAAACCACCGTCCATCATGTAGGCAGCGGGATCGCTGGTAGCAACGTTGACCCAGGCAGGAGTCTGCGTGCGTGAGAAACGGCCCCACCAGGTTTTATACGGTTCCAGTAGCGGACTTGTCGGGTTAAACCACTTCACATAGAGCGGCACGCGAATGGCGTCGTAGCTAAAACGCGCGGGCCATTCTTTGGCTGGCTCGACGTGCCCGTCTGCATACAGCGCAACCCAGTCAGCCGGGAGCTGCGTGTTACCGAAGCGCATTTTCCCCAGCAGCTTTTGCCCGTCGTTAATCAGGTCCTGCCAGACCACTAAATGGCTGCGGTTGGCGAAATCCTGCCAGGCCGGAAAGACAAAGTAGGACGGGTTAAGATTCACGTGGCTGTTAAGATTAAAGCCCTTCGCGCCCGGCAGCATGACGCGATAGCCGCCAAAGTTAACGACATTATGTTCCACCAGCGCTTTAACAATACTATCCGAGGCTTGCAGATAGCCGTCGTCATGCCAGGCATTGCCCGCTTTAAGCAGCGCCCAGGCGATAAAGGTGTCGCCATCCGTCGCGTTGTTTTTATCGGTAACCGGATCCGCTGCCGCCGGGTTATAGCGCCAGTAAAACAGGCCGTTGTCCGGGTTTCGGAGATTTTTTTCCGTCCAGCGCCAGATTTTGTCGAAGCCTGAACGGTCGTTATTCATCACCGCCATCATCATGGCGAACCCCTGGCCTTCAGTATGGCTGACGCCGTTATTGCCGGTGTCGATAATGCGCCCGTCCGCCATCAAAAATCGGCTTTTATAGCTGTCCCACGCCTGGCCCGCTAACGCCTGCTGGCTGATAGCCAACGCGATTATCGCCACCATCAGCACTTTGCATCGCTGCCACATTCGCTCACCTCTACCTGCTGTTTTGATATCTGAAATGCACCACCGTGGCCGTTGGTGACGCCTCACGCCACAGAGAAACATGCGGCTTTCCGCCCTGATCGCGCAGCCAGCGGGCATAAAGTCCTTCCAGCACGGCGCTAAACGCGCTGTTCCAGGCTGCCTGCTGCGCTTCCTCTGCGGGAACGGGGAGCGCCATATGGCGAATCTGCATTGCCGTTTCGCTGGCCTCAATATCAATATAGCCCCAGTTGAAGGCGGCAAGCTGAACATTTATCTGCGCTTCGAGTTCGCCCACCGTGCGCGCGAGCGTTAACGGAAAGCGCGCACCCAGCGTCTCGCCCATCTGCACCAGGAAAGGACGGCTTTGCGCCTCGCCGACGTTAGTCACCATGCCGTCTATCATGATATGAATCAGCGAAAACCAGCCCGGCTGCGCCTGCTGGTTCTGGAAATAGTGCAGCAGTTGTTGATCGTTCATTATTTGTTCCCCAGCAAGTAACGGAAGTAGAGCTGCGCGGTACTTTCGTTGTAATCGCCAAAGGTGTCGTAACCCACCTGGCCACCCATAGTCATGTCTTTATTGATTTTGTAGTCGGCCGACGCGCGCAGGTTATAGCCGAGGCCATTTTCGCTGCCGCCGCTGTAGTGCGACTCTTTGGCGAAACCAGCATCCACATACTGTTCAAGCAGCCTCTGCATGTTCGCATCGCCCGGGAAATACGGGCTTTCATCCTGAGTGTAGGACTGATAACCCAGCGATGCGCCCACGCCCAGCTTCCAGCTGTCAAACTTCTGGCTGTAATCCACCGGGAAGGAGACGCTGACGTAATCCTGCGGGCTGAAGTAGCCGCCCTGACCGTAGCTGAAGTAGCTAAGGTTTTTGGAGAAATTCATGTAGCTCATGCTGATGCCGGTCTTCAGCTCGCGGTCATCGTAGTGGAACGGACGCAGATAGACGCCCGCCGACCCGTTGACGTTGCTGTTGCTCGGCACGTTTTCGCCCAGGTAGTTATACAGCCCGAACCCGGCATAAAAACCGGCGTCGCCGTTGTCGTAGCTGAGCTGCGCGCTGCCGCCGTTTTTCGTTACCTGACCCCATTTCTTGCCGCTGTACTTGTCTTCAACGCCAACATACGACAGCAGGCTGTCTATCACGGCGCGACGTTCGCCGGTCAGCACCAGCTTGAGGTAATCCGTCAGTTGCGGAGACCACTGAATGCCGCCCACCACGGTGTTGAGATCCGCGCCCAGCGGCGTGGAACCCACATCCAGCTTGTACTGGTCGCCGGTCAGCGCCATGCCCACTTCCACGCCAGAAGCATTTTGTGAGCCTTGCGATGGCACCTTGATCTTATCAACATCGCTCAGCGTTTTTGGCGTGGTGGTTGAAGCGTTATACAAATCCTCGCCTACCTCGCCCTGAATCAGCGCCCCGGTGCCAAAGCGACGGCTGGATTCCTCAGATGAGCTTCCCGCATTCAGACTGACCGGCGTAACGTTGATATCAAAGCGCGAATCGCCAAACGGCACGGTAGACCATTGCAGCGGCGATTTAATTTCAGTGAGCTTGCTCAGGCCGCTTTCACCGTCGCGCCCGCGAACGGAAACAGCGCCGCGCGCCCAGGTGGCGGTTTTGTCGGTCAGTTGCTCCATCATATTGTCCACCTGGCGCAGCGTGCCGGCCTGAGCGCTTTCTACCGGCAGGTCGGTGCGCATCGTGCCCGGAGGGGCAGTTTGCGGATTACGCGTCAGCTGCGCCACCTGCCAGGGCATCGCTTCGCCATACAGCGAGGCAGACGTTGGCTGTGCGCTAAGGCTGGAGGTGCCCACAAACGGGTTATCCGCTAACGCAAGGCCGCCGAGCATAGGTGCCGTCTCGCCATCCGTGCCCTGCAGACCAAGCAGTTTGCCGCGAGCGGTGCGCAGATAGCTCATCGCCTGCTGATGATTACCTTCAGCTTCCGATACGCGCGCCAGCAGCAGCAAACGCTGAGGCGTATCATCGTTGCGCAGCCCGGCCGTCAGTTGTTTCGCCTTATCAACATCGTTGCTGGCTAACGCCACGTCGATGGCGCCTGCACGCGCATCCTGCTCCGGCGTATCGCGCGTCATCAGGTAATCGTAAACCACACCCGCTTCTTTATTCATTTTGCCGGACTGATACAGGCGCGCCATGGCGAACATCAGATCGGTGTTCTGCGGGTCGCTCTGCATCGCACGGATCAGCTTGTCGTAAGCCGCCGCGTAATTTCCCTGGGTACGAAGCTGGTCGGCTTCGTTGATGACATAGCCGTTGCGAATGCTTGCCAACTGGGTCGTTGTGCTGCGCGATTGCAGTTCCGGACTGGCAAGCCAGGCCTGCGCTTCACGTCCCAGCCCCGCCTGGTTTAGCACGCTAATCTGGTCTGCATAATCACCGGCGTTGCCCTGCACGCCACGGCGCATATTGTCACGCACGATGGAAACAGCAGTATTCACATCACCGCTTTGCGCCAGCATGCGCGCCAGTTTCCCTGCATCTGCCGGACTTTGCGGCGGCCGCACGGCCAGCGCTTTAAGCGTGTTCGCCGCAGCGGTGGTATCGCCCTGCGCCAGATAGCGTTCGGCAACTACCATTTGCAGGTTGTAGTTCACGCTCCGGGACAGCTCGCGCATATCGCCGTTCTGGCTGGAGACCGGAATACGCGACAGCAGCGTTTGCGACTGCTGCCATGCGTTATTTTCGCTGGCAAATAGGGCTGCGGCATACAGTTCGGTGTTGCTCGCATTGCTGCGGAACGACGGAGCCATAACGTTCGCCGCCTCGGCGCTGCGCCCCTGTTTTTGTAGCTGACGGGCCAGATCCAGTCGCAGCCACGGGTCAGACGGATAGTGCGCCACGCCCTGCTGGAGGATGGCGATAGCCCGCTGCGGATCGCCGTTTGCCGCCGCCTGCTGCGCCTGGCGACGAACCGGATCGGCAGGATTCCCGCCCGCCACTCGCGGCGCAAGCTTCGCCTGCAGGCTGGCCGGCAGCGTTTGCAGCATCGCCTGCGCTTCTGCCGTTTTGTTCTGTTCGCGCAAAACGTAATAGAGGTTTTCACGCGCGGAGGCGTTGTTTGGCTGGTCAGTTAATACATCACGCAGCGTCTGCTCGGCGGCCGTGTAGTCTTTGGTGTGACGCTGCACGTCGGCGCGAAACAGTTTGGCGGCGGTGCCCTGCTCGCCAGCAAGCTGTGCCAGCGGAGCGCTAAGCGCCAGCGCCTGGCTAACGTTACCTTGTTTAAAGGCCGCCTGCGCGTCGGCAAGCTGCCCGTAGAATCCGGCGTCG